>NZ_JBEXKB010000061.1:0-51894 GCF_040609455.1 Kitasatospora sp. NPDC004669 | reverse complement strand
GGGATCGGCCCGGGTGACCGATGCCACCGCGTCGTACTCGGCGGCCTGGAGGAGCGCGAAGCTGCGCGTGGGGTGGACGGTGGGCGGCTGGGCCTTGGGATCGCTCAGGATGGTGATGAGCGCGCGGTTCCACTCCACGACCGACCTCCCGGACCCCGCAGCGGCGGCGCTCGTGGTCGGTGACACAGCGGCGGGGGCGGTGGCACCGAAGGCCGGACTGGTGAGTCCGGCCGCCAGCACGGTTCCCGTCAGGATTGCGACTGTCTTCTGCTTTCCGTTCATTTCGATGGCTCCTTCTCACTGGTGGCGGGCCGTGGCAACCGGTAGCCGTAACGCTTGGACCACTCGGGTGCATCACTCGGGCCGCTGCGGACCAGGGAGTACAGGTACATGCGTGTGGGTGTGTGCTCTCCACTGACCAGCCCCGGATCGGGGCGGGCGTGGGTCGGTCATTCGGTTGGCGTTCCGTGCCGGGACCCGGCGTTGAAGACGTGCACGGCTTCCGGGTCGGCGCAGTCGCTGTGCGTGACGGCGAGCGTGCCGGGCAGGGCGCGGGCGGTGAATCCGTTGTGCTCGTGGAGCGCTCCGCAGAGCCGTAGCAGGTGGTCGGGGCGGGTGACCGGCCGCGTAGTGGGGGTGGCCCCGAGAAGCGGCGGAACCATCTCGGTCATCTCGGCTCACTCCTTGCGGGATGAGGGAAGGAGGGGATCCCGGGGATCGGTGCTCGTCAGGTTCCACGGGCGCCAGGGGCCGTACGGTTCGGCGTGAAAGCACCTTTTGCGAGATTTCACGGATTAGTGACATATGCGATGATCGACTTATGCCGTGGAGTCTTCGGAGACGCGGTCCATCCAGTGAGCCGGATCGCTCTGGGAACCGTGTCTCTGGTACGGGGACCATTTCCCGCGCGGACGAGGAACTACTCCGCACGCTGTACGCGGAGCATGCCGGGCCGCTGCTTCACTTCGTCCTGCGACTGACCTCAGGAGACTGGCAATGGGCCGAGGATGTCGTGCAGGAGACACTGCTACGGGCCTGGCAGCACCCGGCGGCGTTCGACCCCGAGCGCGGACCGGCCCGGGCATGGCTGTGCACGGTCGCCCGGAACCTGGTCATCGATGCCCGCCGGGCCCGCCGGGCCAGACCGACCGAGGTCGACGGGGAGGCGCTGGAACGGCTCGCGGAGCAGACGCCCGGAGAAGACGAAATCGAGCGAACGCTGCAAAGTTGGGCGGTGGCCGAGGCCATCCGGACCCTTTCCCCGGAACACCGGGCCGTGCTGCTGGAGACGTACTACAGAGGCCGGACGATGGTCGAGGCCGCGGAGGTGCTCGGCATTCCGGTGGGCACCGTGAAGTCGCGCACGTACTACGCCTTGAAGGCGCTGCGGCTGGCACTGCAGGAACGGGGTATCGAGCCGTGACAGCGACGTGGAGGAGGTGCGGACCATGAACGGCGACCATGACGCCATCCAGTTGTCCCTGGGCGGATACGTGCTGGGAACGCTGTCCCCGGCAGAGACGGAGCAGGTCCGCGCCCACCTCGCAGAATGCGCCGAGTGCCAGGCCGAGCATGCCGAACTGGCGGGGCTGCCCGCACTACTCGCGAGGGTCAGCGAGGCCGAGGCCGCAGGCGAGGCACCGCCCGCGCCCAGCGCGGAACTGGCCGACCGGTTGGTACAGCGGGCCGCCGCACGCGAGCGAGCGCAGCCGGAGCAGGAGCCTGCGGCCACTGCCGTGCCGGTCGTACCGCAGCGAACCGGGCGAAGCCGGCTCGACCGGCTGCTCCAGCAAGCCGCGTCCCGGCGTCGTACCGCCGTGCGGAGGCAACTGGTCGGGGTCGCAGCCGCCACGACGCTCATCGCCGCAGCAGCATCGGGCGGTACGTGGCTGGCTGCCGTCGCGTCCACGAGCAGCCAGGTGGCGCAGCCCGCACCCACGTCACCGGCCCCGGTCCGCACTTTCTCCGGAACCGACCCCACCACCGGCGTGTCCGCCTCGGTTGAGGTCTCGCCCGCTGCCTGGGGCAGCACCCTGCAGGTCACGGCGAAGGGAGCGCCCGCCGGGATCACGTGCAGCCTGCAAGCGGTCGGGATCACGGGCACCACGGCGACCGCCGCCACCTGGCAGGCCGGCGAGTACCCGGGTGGCGCCAAGGTTTCCGGGACCGTACCCATGCCCCCAGGAATGATCGGTCACTTCGACATCTACGCCGGCAACGGCCAGAAGCTGCTCACCGTCCCGGCGTGATGCCTCGGCCCGGTCGGCACCTCATGACGAGGACGACTACCGTGATTTGGCAGATCGGTGAGCTGTGATCGGATCGCGGTACCACGCCTACGAGGCCTTGGGGGTGCGCTTCCGCGTTGTCTCTGGGGCAGCAGGCCGTGCTGGAGCGTGAGGGCGGTGGTGCGTTCTCGGGTGTGACCCCTTCCCCTCCACCGCCCAGCCGTCCCGCCGCCGACAACCCGCCCTCCTCCACCACTGCCACGAACGCCCGCAGCTCCCGCAGCTCCATGCCCCCATGCTGCGGCCGTCTCGTCCGCTGTTCCGATGTGTCGGCCGTCCGGGTGGCATGAGAGGGAGATCCGTGGTGTCCGGGGCTACTGCGGGTACGGCGCTGCGCATGACCGGAATCGCACTCACGAGCACGGCCTTCCACGACCACGGCGCGATCCCCCGTCGCCACAGCGGGGAGGGAGACGACGTCTCGCCCCCGCTGGCCTGGTCGGGAGTACCAGACGGCGCGGAGGAACTGGTGCTGCTCTGCGAGGACCCCGACGCGCCCGGCGGCACCTTCCTGCACTGGCTGGTCACCGGAATCACCCCGACCAGCTCCGGCGTGTTGGAGGGGGCCGAGCCCCAGGACGGGCGGCAGTGGCCCAATGACTTCGGAAGGTCCGGCTGGGGCGGCCCCATGCCACCCCCCGGCGGGCCGCACCGCTATGTCTTCCGCCTGTCCGCCGTCTCCGAACCGCTGCCCCTCCACGGCCGCCCGAACTCCGAGGCCGTACACCGAGCCTTGAAGGGCAGAGAGCTGGCCGCCGGCAAACTCACCGGCACCTATCAACGCTGACCACACCGGAAGAGGTCTCGGCCCCAGGCGTACGCACCCTGCGGGCCGCGCCGGTGGGTCACGATGATGCCGTGTCGGCGCAGGGTCGGACGGGGCCGGGCCCGGCCGGGACGGGCATGGTGCGCCAGGTGTCCGCGAGGACCTCCAGGGTCACCAGGCGCATGGTGGTGTCGGCCTCGGGGAAGTAGCGCTCGGTCTCACCGGTGGGGGTGAAGCCGAAGCGGGTGATCGCGCGGACCGCGTCGGTGTTCTCCAGGGATGCCATGCTCCACACCCGGGTGAGGCCGAGTTCGGCGAAGGCGAGCTTGAGCATCAGCCAGCCGATGTCGGGCGCGCACCCGGAGCCACGGAGGTGGCGGGCCATGGTGAAGACGCCGGAGTAGCCGGTGGTGGCGTCCTCGACGTCGAGGCGGATGCCGCCGACGGGGCGGTCGGCGCCCTGGAGGCAGGCGGCCAGCTGGTAGTGACGGCGCGGCACCTCGGAGGCGGTCGCCACGGCCTCGTCGAGCCTGCGCCGGATCCGGGTGTCGTCCATGACGCCGGTCGAGAGGTGGCGCATCCCGGCCCGGTCGCCCCAGACCGGGCGCATGGCGTCGAGGTCGTCGGGGCGGTGGTCCCGCAGCCGGACGAGGGCGGTCTCCAGGACCGGCAGCGTCGCGGAAGGATGTATGGGCGTGCGATTCATGTCCGAACCCTCACTGGCTGGTGGGTGACTGCGCCGGTTCAGGCCTGCCCGGTCGGGGCGGTGTGCCGTGCCGTGCCCTGCAAGGCTCCGCCGTGCCGTCGGTCGTGCGTCGCAGTCCGTGCTCGCAGTAGAACGTCCGCGAGTAGACAACCGGTCAACGCCGCCGCCGTGAGGGATCCGGCGAATCCCGCCGAAAGGCGGAGGCCGTACCCCCCGAACGGCGGGTGGCAATTCCGACATCCAAACCACAACCAGGCAGCCCCCACATGAAATGTCGTGAATTCAACTAAAGAAATTGCGGAAACCGATCGACCAGGGCGCGGAACCCCCGCCGATCCGGCCCCCGCGAGATCCACCTCACCCTTCGCACACCTTGCACCGGAGACGCACCGGCAACGAGGCCTCGGGTCGTATCCACACCATCTGACGACAACTCAGCCGAGAATCCAAAGGCATACGCGGGTGATAGCCTTGCTTTCTGCGAGCGGGTGACCCCACAAACCCCGATGTCGCATCAGTAGACGAACCATCCGCACACCGATGAACCTCGGTGCGCACGCTCGGTCCGTTCCCCGTCCCGTGACCTGCCGAATCGCAACGGAATCGAATTCCACCGACCGCCGGCGGCTCCACGATCGTCTCCGACCCGTAGGGCGAAGTCGTGTACCACACGACCTCGCTCCGCCCTCGCACGCCCAAAAGCAGGAATTGATGCCCGTTCAACCAATAGCGGAACTCGTACGCTTCGCCCGCCACAACTCGCCTTTCTACGCCGACCTGTACGCCGGCCTGCCGGCCTCTGCCGCACGGTTGACCGACCTCCCGGTCGTCCCGCAGGCCGAGTTCTGGCAGGCCAACACGCCTCGCGGCAACCGGCTGCTGACCGGGCCGCTGGAGGAGGCGGTCGTCTTCAAGAGCGGTGGCACCACCGGCTCGCCGAAGTTCTCGTTCTACAGCAGGGAGGAGTGGCGGGAGTTCACCACCTCGTTCGGTGCCGGACTGGTCGACGCCGGGCTGCGTCCGGGGCACCGGGTCGCCGACCTCTTCTACGCGGGCGACCTGTACGCCAGTTACACCTTCATCCTCGACTCGCTGCACCGCTCGCCCGTCTCCAACGTCCGGCTGCCGATCGGCGGGGCGGCGCCCCTGGAGTCGACCGCGCAGACCCTGGAACAGTTCGAGGTCGAGGTGGTGGCCGGCACCCCGACGACACTGTGCGCACTGGCCGACCACCTCCTGACCTCCGGTCGCGAACTCCCCTCCGTGGAACTGCTGCTGTTCGGCGGCGAGGGCCTCTACCAGGACCAGCAGCCGCTGCTGCGCAAGGTGTTCCCCAACGCCCTTGTCTCGTCGATCGGTTACGCCGCAGTCGATGCCGGGCTGCTCGGCCGCCCGGTACCGGGGCCGGACACCCGGGTGCACCGGGCGTTCACCCCGGAGACGGTGGTGGAGATCCTCGACGACCACACCGGCGAGCCGATCGGCACGGAGGGTGTACCGGGCCGGGTCGTGGTGACCGACCTGCGGCGACGGCTGATGCCCGTGCTGCGCTATCCCGTCGGGGACCGCGCGGAATGGACCGACGTCGCCACCGGGCAGTTCCGCATCCTCGGCCGGGCCCAGGAGGGCGTGCGGGTGGGGCCGGTGTCGCTGTACACCCAGGACGTACTCGACCTCGTCCGGGCCGCCGACCCGGCCGGCCGGGTGACCGGCGTGCAACTGGTGGTACGCCGCTGGGAGGGCCGGGACGGGCTGGTCCTGCGGCTGGCCTGCGACGGGAACCCCGACGGGCTCCCCGAACTGGCCGCCGCCGTCACGACCGCGGTCCACACGGCGCGGCCGCTGTACCCGGCGGCGGTCGCTGCCACCCATGTCCATCCGCTCTCCGTCGCGTGGGTGCGTCCGCACGAGCTCGCCGTCAACGCGCGGACCGGAAAGCTGATCCGCGTCCTCGACGAACGGCCGCACTCGTGACGGCGGTCGAGGTGGCCGGGGCAGCCGAGGCGACCGGGGCGGTCGAAGCGACCGAGGCGGCCGTCCACCGCCTGCCGCTCGTCCTGCGCAACCGGCGCTTCGCCGCCGTCTGGGGCGCGCAGGTCCTCACCCAGGCCGCCGGACGGATGTTCCAGGTCGGCGCGGTGTGGTGGCTGGTCGGCTACGCCGCAGGCCCGGACCGCGGGCTCGCCTCGGGCGCTTTCCTCGCCGTCAGCACCCTGCCCGCAGTGGTGCTGGCGCCGCTGGTGGCCGCGCTCATCGCCCGCCGCCCGCACCGCACGGTGCTGGCCGCCTCGGCGGCCGTCGCCGGCCTGGTCGCGCTCGGCACGGCGGGCTGGACGTACACCGCGACACCGCCGATGGCGGTCATGTACGGTGCCGCACTGCTGCTGGCAGGCTGTCAGGCGGTCTTCGACCCCTGTCTGACCACGTCCGTCCCCGAGCTGGTCCGGGACGCCGACATCGAGGCCGCGACCGGCTTCGAACTCGCCACCCAGTCGCTGGCCGGCCTCGCCGGCGGGCTGTTGGGCCCGCTGGTGGTCGACGGCGCGGGCCTGGCCGGCATCGTCGTCGGGTGCGCCGGGGCCTACCTGCTGGCGGCCGTCCTGATCGGCGCGACCCGCTTCCCCGCCGCCCAGGGCGCACCGGACGCTCCGGGCGCGGACGGCCCGCCGCCCGCCGCCCGACGGCCGCTGCGCCGCATCCTGGCCGAACTGCCGTTCATCCGCCGGGTGCTCCTCTGCTTCACCGCGGCGAACGTGTTCACCACGGCGGTGTTCGTGGTGATGCCGCTGTACACCCGGACCGTGCTGCACGCCGACGGCTCGACCGTCGCGGCCCTGGAGGCGGCCCTCGGCGCCGGCACCCTGGTGGGCTCCTTCACCGGCAGCCGGCTCCCGGGCACGCCGACCGCGGTCGGCGCCGGATGCCTGGGCCTGATGGCCGCCGCGCTCGGTCTGCCCGGCCTGGCCGCCGGGCAGGCGCCGGCCGTCGGGTCGATGGCGGTCGCCGGCTGGTGCGTCGGCGTGATCGGCGTGCGGTTCGTGGCGCTGTTCCAACGGCTGGTACCGGCCGAGGACCGGCCCGGTTTCTTCGCGGTCATGCAGGCGTTGCTCGGGGCGACCTTCCCGGTGTCGTCGCTGGCGTTCGGCCTGCTCGGCGACCACCTCTCGGCGCGGACGCTGTGCCTGGTCCAGGCCCTGGGCGTGCTGCCGGTCGCCGCCGCGCTGTGGTGGACCGGCCGACGCGAACCGGCCGCCCCCGGGTGCGCCCCCGAGCCCGCGACCGCCACGCAGGCGGGCACGGCCACGGCCACGCAGCCGAACGGGGACGTTCGATGACCGTGACGATCGCCCCGGCGGTACCACAGGACGTCGCACAGCTGCGGCAGCTCTACTTCGACGTCTACGGCCACGGCTACCCGGTCGCGCTCGGCAGTGACCCCGCGGAGATGCGCCGCCTGATCGACGACCCGCACACGCACTGGCTGACCGCACGCCACGAGGGCGCCGACCGCCTGGCCGGGTCGGTGGCGGTGCAGACCGACCCCGGCAGCCGGATCGGCAAGCTGGTGGGCCTGGCGGTCCACCCGGAACAGCGCGGCGGGGGCCTCGCCGCCCGGCTGACCGCCTCCGTCTGCGCGGACGCCTTCGCCACCGGCACGCTGGACTCGGTCTACGCGACCGTCCGCGTGGTCACCCCCGGTCCCCAACAGGTCTTCGCCCGCAACGGCTTCCAGGCCCTCGGCCTGATGCCGAACGCCGTCGAAGTGGCCGGGTGCGAGAGCCTCGCACTGGTCGCCCGGCACGCCGACGGCGTCCTGGCCCGGCGGGAGAACGTCGACGTGGTACCCCGGGCCCTGGTTCCGCTGCTGGACGCGGCCCGGCAGAGCACCGGCGTCGACTACGGCCGCCCTCGCCCGACGGACACCCCCGCCCCGGCCGTCGAGCGGACCGCGCCGGTCACAGCGCCGATGGAGCTGATCACCGCACCCGGCTTCGTCCGCCGCCGCTTCCTCGAACTCTTCCCCGATCCAGGAGAACGGTTCTTCCCGCTGCACGCCCCGAACGCCGTGCTCACCCCACCGGACGGCGCGTTCGAGGCGTACGCCGACCTGGACCGGGCCGCGGCGAGCTGCTCGCTGATCGCGGTGCACCCGTCCCCGGCGGCCGTCACCGGGGCGCTCGAGCCGCTGATGGCGGCCGTCACCCGCGCCGGCGCCGACTACGTCGAGACGCTCCTGCCGCTGGCCGACACCGCCGGGCTCGACGCCTTCCTGGCCGCCGGGTTCATCCCGAGCGCCGTCTACCCGGCCATGCGCCGGATCGGCGACCGGTTCCACGACTACGTGGTGCTGTCCCGCACCAGCCGTCAGATCGACTTCAGGGCCGCGGCCGTCAGCAGTCGGCTCCAGCCGTACCTGCTGGCCTACCTGACCGCCTGGACGTCGACCTACCTACCCATTCCCGAGGTCTCCCCGTGACTGCCCAACCCCTGAACGCCCATCTCGCGCCGGTCGGGGTTCCCGACCCGGCCGCGCTCCCGCACGTCCAGCAGCTCTGCGACCTGGCCACCCCGTACGCGGCCGGGCCGGAGACCGACGCCCTGTTCGCCGCCGCGATGGCCGAGTCCCACGCCTGGCACGCACAGCGCTCGCCGTTCCTCCGATCGCTGCTGGACGGCCCGGCGGAAACCCCGGCGCCGACCGTCGGCGAAGGGATCCGCACGCCCCTGGTGCACGCCAACTTCTTCAAACGGCACGAGGTGCTCTCCATCCCCCGGGAGGAGGTGTTCCTCCACCTCACCTCCTCCGGCACCACCGGCCAGAAGTCGCAGATGTTCTTCGACACCTGGACGATCCGCTCCGCGCAGCGCATGGTGGCCCGCATCTTCGACCACTACGGCTGGATCACGCCGGACCAGCCCGTCAACTACCTGCTGTACAGCTACCAGCCCGCTCCGCAGCTGAAGCTCGGCACCTCGTTCACCGACAACTACCTCTGCGACTTCGCCCCGGCGAACCACACCACGCATGCGCTGCGGCACACCGGCAGCGGCCACGAGTTCGACGTCCACGGCTGCATCGAGGCGCTGCAACGCTACGCCGAGGAGGGCCTGCCGGTACGAATCCTGGGATTCCCCTCGTTCCTGCACTTCACCCTGGAGCGCATGCGCGCACTCGGCCTCCCGCCGCTCCGGCTGCCGGCCGACTCCCTGGTCCTGCTCGGCGGCGGCTGGAAGGGGCACACCGACCGGCAGATCGGCAAGGAGCAGTTCTACGCCGGGGTCACGGAGCAACTGGGCATCCCCTCGGACCGCATCCGCGACACCTTCGGCTCGGTCGAACACTGCGTGCCGTACATCGAGTGCGGACACCACCGCCTGCACGTCCCGGTCTGGTCGCGGGCGGCCGTGCGCGACACCCGCACCCTGGAGCCGCTGCCGTACGGCGAACGCGGCTTCCTCCACCTCGTCTCCCCGTACATCACCTCGGTGCCGGCGCAGAGCGTCGTCATGGGCGACCTCGCCTCGCTGCACCCCGGGCAGGAGTGCCCCTGCCCGCTGCCCACCCCGTGGTTCACCATCCACGGCCGCGCCGGGGTCAGCCGGAACCGCAACTGCGCGGCGGCCGCCGCCGAACTCCTGAAGGGGATGTCGTGACCACCGAACCCGTGACCACCGAACCCGTGACCACCGAACTCGCAAGCACCGGGCCACACTTCTGGCAGGGCTCGTTCATCGACGACGACGAGGCCGCCCGGCGTCTGGCCGAGCTTCCCGACCTCGCCGCGCGGACCCTGACCGAACCCCTGCCCACCGAACTGGTGTTGAGCGCCTGCCAACGACTCGCCGATGCCCTCGGCACGTCGGGCAGCCCGGTCCGCACCCGCCTCCTCGCCGAACTCACCGGTGGCGGCGTCGACCCGGACGAAGCGGCGGCGACGCTCGCCGAGATCACCGGCGCGATCGCCCGCCCGGCCATGGAACTCAAGCTCCGTCGCGAACTCGGCGGGCTGCGCCCCGAGCGGCTGACCCGGCCCGACGCGCGGGAGACCACCTTCGAGGCGTGGGCGCCGGTCGGGCTCCTGGTCCACATCGCCCCCGGCAACGCCGCCGCCGTGGCCCCGCTGAGCGTGATCGAGGGCCTGCTCACCGGAAACCTCAACGTGCTGAAGACCAGCAGCGCCGACACACCGCTCGCCCAACACCTGCTCGCCGAGCTGGCCGCCGCCGACCCGACCGGTGCCCTGGCCCGCCGGATCGTCGCGCTACGCTTCCCCTCCGCCCGCACCGAGTGGCTGCGGCTGATGTGCGAGCCCGCCGACGCGGTGGCGGTCTGGGGCGGCGAGGACGCCGTCCGCTCGGTCTCCGAACTGGTCCCGGCCGGCTGCCGCCTGGTCGAGTGGGGGCACCGGATCTCCTTCGCCTACCTGACCCGTGCCGCCTGGTCGGACCGGGTGACCCTGGACGCGCTCGCCGCCGACGTCTGCCGCTTCGAACAGCAGGCCTGCTCCAGCCCCCAGGTGGTCTACCTCGACACCGAGGACGACGACGAGGTCTTCGCCTTCGCCGAGCGCTTCGCGGCCCACCTCGCCGACGCCTCCGCCCGGCTGCCCCGGCCCGAACTCGAACCGGCCGAGCACGCCGAGATCACCACCACCGAACTGATCGCCCGTTTGGAGGAACACCTCGGCCTCACCAGGGTCCTGGCAGCCGAGGACGGGTCCTGGCGCGTCCTCGCCGACACCCGCCCCGCCCTGGCCGCCTCGCCGCTCCACCGCAGCGTCTGGGTCAAGCCCCTGCCCCGCACGTCCGTCATGACCGTGCTGCGACCGATGCGCCGGTACCTGCAGACCGCCGCGATCGGCGGCAGCCGGGCCGATGTCGCCCGGCTGTCGCAGGCGGTGGTCGCCGCCGGCGTGCTGCGGGTCACCCCGGTCGGCGGGATGCTCGACGGCTACCACGGCGAGCCCCACGACGGCGTGTACGCGCTCCAGCGCTACAGCCGCCGCGTCAGCGTCCGGACCGACGGGGCCTTCGCCACCACCGCCTGCCTGGACGACCTGGCGGCCCCGGCCTTCGTCCCCGCCGCGCCGAACGGCCCACTGCTGGACAAGGCCGGGGTGCAGGAGCAGCTGCGCACCCTCGCGCCGGAGCAGGCCCACCTCCACTTCCGCAGCGGCGGCAGCACCGGGGCCCCGGCCCTGTCGGTGTTCACCAACGCCGACTACGACACCCAGATGCGGGCCGCCGCCGACGGCCTGCTCTCCGCCGGGTTCGACCCGGCCCGGGACCGCGCCGCCAACCTGTTCTACTGCGGCGGCATGTACGGAAGCTTCATCAGCTTCTTCTCGATCCTGGAGCGCCTCAACGCCACCCAGCTCCCGATCGCCGCCGGCCCCGACCACGCCGCCACCGCCGAGGCGTTGGTGACACACGGGGCGGACACCGTGTTCGGCATGCCGTCCTACCTCTGGCAGCTGTTCCACGCCCAGAGCACCGAGCTGCGCGCGTACGGCGGGATCCGCAAGGTGTTCTACGGCGGCGAGCACTTCACGGCGGAACAACGCCGGGTGCTCACCGAGGAGTTCGGCGTAGAACTGATCCGCTCGGCGTCGTACGGCAGCACCGACCTGGGGCCGCTCGGCTACCAGTGCACGCATTCCGAGGGCTCTGTCCACCACGTCCTGACCAACCTGCACACCCTGGAGGTCCTCGCCCCGGAGGCCGACCACCCGGTATCCGCCGGGCAGCCGGGCCGCCTGGTCTTCACCAGCCGCACCCGGGCCGGGCAGCGCCTGGAGCGGTACCAGATCGGCGACCTCGGCCGCACGGTCGAGGGCGTCTGCCCCTGCGGCAGCCACACCCCTCGCATCGAACTCCTCGGCCGGTACGGGGACGTCGTCCGGGTCGGCACGTACTTCTTCAACGTCCGGCGGTTCGTCGCGGTGGCACAGGAGGAGCTCGGCTACCGGGGAGAGCTGCAGCTGATCCTGGACGCCGGTGAGGACCGTGAGCGCGCCGCCGTCCGGCTCGACGAGCGGTACGCCCGGAACGGGACGGCCGCCCGCGCAGCGTTCCTGACCGCCATCCCGGAACTGGGCTCGGCCGTCGCCGAGGGCCTGCTCGACGTCACGGTCGAGACCGTCGGTTCCGCGGCCTTCGAACGGACGCCCACCAGCGGCAAGCTCCGGACGGTGATCGACCGACGGCAGATCACGATGTGACGCCGCCCGTGCTCGGTGGGGCCTGCGCCGGACCGGGGACCGGGTCAGGCCCGGCGCAGGTCCAGCATGGCGAACACCTTGTCGTACCGGCGCTCCCCGACGGCGACCGGGTGTTCGCGGGCGCGTGGCCGGCGTTCGGCGGCGCGGGTGCGGTACCGGGTCGCCGCCGGTCCCGTCGGGGCCTCGCCCGCGCCGTCCACGAACGATCCGTTCACCCCTTACACCCGCGCTGACCTGCGCGGTTTCCGCCCCCGACAGCCCTGTCCGGGCTCTGTGCAGATTGTGCAACAGACCTCTGGGCAGGGTGTCTACCGGCCGAATCCCGTCCCTAAGATCGGCCCTGAAAAACGCACCTCACAGGGGATGACAGAACATGAGCAACGAGTTCGGCGGCCTGCTCGGCATCGCGCAGGAACTGTTCAGCGACACTCCGCAGCAGGGCCGGGGCGAACACCACGACAACTTCCTGATGGACCTGGGCCAGAAGCTGCTGGACGGCCACCAGCCGGTCCAGGACGGCGTCGTGTACGACATCGACGAGAAGTTCTTCTCCCCCACCCACGACTTCTGGATCAAGCGCAACGGCGAGCGCGCCTTCCAGGTCGACGAGAAGATGTTCAGCTTCAGTGGTGTGATCGCCCTCCAGGACGCCGAGGGCAACGAGCTGTACCGGATCTCCGAGAAGATCATGACCCTCCGGGACATCCGCTACATCAAGCGCGGCGAGCAGACCATCGCCACCGTGAAGAAGGCACTCTTCTCGCCGCTGGTCTACAAGTTCACCGTGACCTTCGAGAACGGCGCGGAAATCCACGTCACCGGCAACATCACCGACCACCAGTACGCCATCACCTACGGCGAGCAGGAGATCGCGCACATCTCCCGCGAGTGGTCGCTGTTGAGCGAGCACTACTCCGTCAAGATCGTCCCCGGCCAGGACGACGCGCTGCTGCTCACCATCGCCGCCTGCGCCGAGGCCATGGTCCTGGACGACTGATCCACCACCGCTGAACCCGGCCGGGGCAGGTGCGCCTCCGAGTGCCCGAGCCCCGGCCCTTCCCGGCTGTGTCCCCCGAACTGAGCCGAAGCCTGGTGCCCTGTGGAGTCGGCCCCACACCGACCGGGAGCGGTCGACAGCCCCGCTGACTGTGAGCGCGGCGACAGCCATCCGGAACACCTCGCAGAGGCAATGGGTTCAGTTGACCGGCAGTTCGCCGTTCTCCCGTCGGGAGGCTGTGCCGAGCAATGTACGTGCGACGTCTTCCAGCGATGCGAGCAGCGGGTTGGGGTCGTCAGCGCGCGTGACGAGCACGACCTCGCAGGGATCGATGTCCGTGACGGGCACCATGGCGATGTCCTGGCGCACAGCAGCGCGTCGATCGCCGGCAGGGAAGACCGCGACACAGTGGCCGGTGGCGATGAGTTCCAGCTTGTCCTCGAAGCTGTCGTCGATCGCGGGCGGGGGTGGTACCGGGCGGTTGCCGACGGGCTTGGGCGTCCCCCAGAGGACCGGAGTGCTGGCGCAGGCGACCAGTTCCTCGTCCGACAGAGCCCGTCGGCTGACGGTCTTCTCGTTCGCCAGAGGATGACTTGCCGACGTGACCAGTACCCGCGACTCCTCATGGAGTTTGGTCACCCGGAAGCCGTCCGTCGGCAAGGGCAGGGGCCTGTACGCGACGAGGGCGTCGACCCGCCCCTCGGCGAGGGCGAGCGTGTCCCGCCAGTCGAGGTGCCTGGTGCGGACCTGGCTGTCGGGGTGCAGGCGGCGCAGTTCCTGCACACAGACGGTGATGATCAGTCCTTCGGCGCAGCCGACGGTGATGGTACGGGGCTGGACGGCGGCTCTGGCCGTGTGAGCGGCTTGCTCGGCCTCTTGGAGCAGTATTCGGGCCCCGGGAAGGAAGGCCTGACCGGCGTCGGTGAGGCTGCTGCCTTGCGGCGAGCGGTCGAACAGCCGGACACCGAGCTGAGCCTCCAGCCGCTGGATCTGACGGCTCAGCGACGGCTGCGCCAGGTGAAGCCTGGTGGCGGCCCGGCCGAAGTTGCCGTACTCCGCCACGACCGTGAAGTAGCGCACGAGTCGCAGGTCGAGGTCCATCCGCCCAGGGTATGTCGTGCGCCGTCATGCGCCTGGGACATGACGGCATGCGGAACAGGTCTTGGACAGGGTGAGCGGGTGGATATTTGACTTGAGGACATGACCACTTATGACGGCAAGAAGATCGTGATCACGGGCGGGAGCAGCGGTATCGGCCTGGCTGCGGCCCGGTTGTTCGCGGACGGTGGGGCGCACGTACTGATCACCGGCCGTACCCGATCCACCCTGGACACCGCGCTGGAGCAGTTGGGGGACAAGGCGATCGCCGTCTGCAGCGATGCCGCGTCCCTGAAGGACATCAAGGCGCTGGCCGGCACGGTCCAGGAGCGGTTCGGCATGGTGGACGCGCTGTTCGTCAACGCCGGCGTCACTGCGTCCGCGCCGTTGGACTCGACGACGGAGGAGATGTACGACGCGCTGTTCAGCGTCAACGCCAAGGGCCCGTACTTCACGGTGCAGGCGTTGGCGCCGCTGTTGCGCGAGGGAAGCGGCGTGGTCCTCACCACGTCGGTGGTGAACGTCCTGGGCCTGGACGCGCTCAGTGTCTTCTCGGCGAGCAAGGCAGCCCTGCGGTCGATGACGCGCACCCTGGCCCGTGAGCTGCTGCCACGCAAGGTGCGCGTCAATGCCGTGAGCCCCGGGCCGATCGACACGGGCGTCCTGAACCGCTCCTTGCCTGCCGACGTCGTCGAGATGATGGAGGACACCTACCGGAGCATGATCCCGATGCAGCGGCTGGGGGCGTCCGAGGAAGTGGCCGCCGCGGTAGCGTACTTGGCGTTCGGTGCGACCTTCACGACGGGAGCGGAGTTCCCTGTCGACGGAGGGGGTTCGCAACTCTAGGTGCGCTGACCGCAGAGGTTCGCCGGGGCGTTCAGGCCGCGGTGGCGAGGGGGCGTCCGCCCCGGCGGATGCTCTTCTCGCTGCGGATGCGGGCGCGTTCCTTGCATTGGGCGGCCAGGACGTCGCGGTGGCGTGCGTTGGCGTTGCGCCGGCGCAGGTAGGCGTGCAGGGTCCGGGTCTGAGGTCTTTGACCGGGTGGCGGCAGGCGCCCTCGTGATTCCCGTCGCGATGGGCCAGCCGCATTCCAGTGCGGTGTCGTAGCGCAGGTACTCGGCCTTGTGGCGCAGGTAGCCGATGGCGTCGTCGATGCCCTTGCGGCGGTTCATCTTCAACCGGGCGGCGCGGGCCGCCTTGTCGGGAGAGGCCGCGACCTGTTCGGCGCCGCCGCCGAGGATGGTGCGGGCGTGGCGGGCGACGAAGGCTTCGGCGGCCGGGTCGCAGGCCTGGTGTAGGCACCAGGCCGTGTCCCAGAGGTATTCGAGTTATCTGCGGTCGTTTGATCTGCCGCCTGAGCCACCAAGCCCGCCCAACTTCAACGACTTCCATTGACGTCGACGAGACCCTGATCCGACAGTGGGATGCAGCCGCCACGCCCGGGCGGCACGGGGGGAGGCGGGCATGCTGTTCGTCGAGGTCACCGGCTACGCGGTGCGATCGGCCGTCATAACTTTGCGACGTCGGGGGACGCCGATGACCTTCGTGCTCTTCCCGATGGTCCACGTCGGGACACCGGCGTTCTACGCCGAGGTCCGCAGGCGGTTGGACAGCTGCGACATGGTCGTGGCCGAGGGGGTGACCGGTCGGTCGCGCCAGGCCGGGATGCTCACGATGGCCTACCGCTTCGCCCCGCGCCGCGCCCGCAGCGGGCTCGTACTCCAGAACGACGTGCCGCTGCCGACCGAGGGTATTCCGGTGGTCGAGCCGGACATGGCCGCGGCCGAGCTGATGCGTGGCATCCACAGGTCGCTGAACTGGCAGTATCCGTCGTTGCTGCTTCTGGCACCGCTGCTTGGCCTGTGGTTCGCGCTGCGCGGCCCGGCGGCCTTCCTCGACGAGGACCTGGTCGTCGAGGACTTCCCGACCAGTCGCCGGGCCGAGGCCCGGGCGAACAGCGAACTGCGGCACGCCCTCCTCGACGAGCGCGACGCCCGCCTGGTGGACGCCCTGAGCCAGATACACGACGAGCGCCATCACGAGCCGATCCGCGTCGCGGTCGTTTACGGCGCGGCCCACATGCCCGCAGTGGTCCGCGGCCTGCTGAGCCGGTACGAATACCGCCCCCGCGACAGCGAATGGCTCACCGTCTGCGTGCCGCACTGAGGCGAGTAGCCGGAGTCCGGTCCGGGGCCGACCATGCAAGGGCGGGAAGGAGAGTGCGGAACCATGGCGACTCTCATCAGCCTGGCAGCCATCATGGAACGCCTCAACGCCCCCAGCCGCCTCGAGGCCACCATCAACGCAGCCCAACGCGGGTGGCTCTCACGCCGGCCCGCAAGCATCGCACGTGATCCGGGCCCCGGCAAATAACTCCAACGAGGTACCCCTACAAGATCTGCGCCCCTCCCTGAACCCATTCTGCTAGGAGTCCTAAGAGCGGCCTGGTGGGCGTCGGTCATGGCCTGGACAGACGTGCGCCACACGCAACGGGGCCCCCGACAGGCTGCCCCTCTACCGCCCGAACCTCCCACGGTGAGCGGCAATCAGGCCCCGGTACCAGGCGTACGAGGCCCTCGGGGTGCGCAGCTGCGTCTCGAAGTCGACGTGGACGAGGCCGAAGCGCTGGTGGTACCCCTCAGGCCATCGAACAACCTGTCATTCTCCCCAGGAGTTGATTCTCAAACGTCAATCACCGCACCTGTTAGCACAGTTGGGCCGACAGAGGACATCACACCTCAGGCCCGGGGTGGCCTCGGGGTCTGGCTTGAGCCGGCCCGGCCTACTGGCCGACAGTGGAGAGCGCTACGTGGGCATACATCACCGGTGGCGCCATGGGCTCCGTCGAGGTCGACATCGAGGACAGCGGGCCGACCGCTGCGATCGCCGAGGACGCCGCCAAGGTCCTCGGCAGTTGGGCGACCGCGCCCGGGTCACGCCGGGTCGAGCCTCAGGCGGGAGACCTCACCCTCCCGAACCACCCGATCCGACCGTTGTGCCGCTGGGCCGCACGCTCGCCGACGCCTGGACCGAAACCGCAGGCTGTCTTCCCGGGGCCGGGCGACCCGGAGGGCAGCCACACTGAACACGAGCGACCCGATCACTCCGGCCGGGCCCAGGATCTCCCGCGCATCCCTCTAGCGGACCTGGGGGCCTCTCAGGGACGAGTTCGAGAAGCGGCGGGTAACAGCACGGGTGGCAGGCCAGCAGCCCGACCCGCACCAGGCCTGCATCGCCCGCCTGCGAGATCGCAACCAGCGACTCACCGGCAAACTCGCCCGCACCCACACCGAACTCCCCGACCTCAAGAGGTGGTGATCAGGCTTCGACACCTCGTGATCACTCGGAAGCGGTGCCTGTTTCCGCCCACGCCTCGCTCACAAACGCCGCAGTCACGTTTGCCACCTGAACCGGCATCAAGCCGTGTAAATCTCCTGAACGACACCGCCCTGCGTGTCAGGGTGAGCACTCAGATCCTGGACGGCAGGTTGTTCGGCCGCGACCACCGTGCCGAGACAACCACGAGCGGGGCGGATGCGGGCCGGCCGGGAGTGGTGTGCCGGGTCCGGGTCAGCGGGCGATCGAGATCGCGAAGGGGACGAAGCCGCTGGAGCGGATCACGTGGGGTACGAAAAGGATCGCGGCCTCCGTTGCGCGGGCGGTCCGGATCCCGCCGAGGTCGGTGATCCATTCGTTGTGCCAGCCGAGGTCGGTGAGGAGTTCGCGGACGGTCTGCTTGGCCCGGGGGTCCTCGCCGGAGAGGAACACGGTGGGCGTCTGGGTGAGCGTGGCCGGGGCGGTCATCACCGGGAAGAGCATGGTGTTGAGGGTCTTGACGACGTGTGTTTCGGGGAGTGCTTCCTGAAGTCGCTCGGCGAGGCTCGAGCCGGGGTAGAGCAGGTCGGCGGGCAGGCCGTCCGGTCCGTCGGTGGTGGCGTTGGAGACGTCGACGAGGAGGGTGCCGCGCAGTTCGTCGCGCAGGGCGGCGAGCCGTTCCAGGGAGTCGGCGCCCGGGGTGGCGTTGATGACGATCCGGGCGCGTCGGGCGGCGTCGGCGGCGGCGCCCGGTGTGCGGTCCGCGACGGTCACCTCGTGCCCTGCGCGGGTGAGGGCGGCGGCCAGGTTGCCGCCGACGCGGCCGTTTCCGAGTACGGCGATCGTGGTCATGACGGTGTGGTCCCTTGTCGTGTGTGTGCGGGTGGGGTGGTGTTCGGTCAGCGCGAGAGTGTGGCGACGGCCTGGGCGTGGACGCCGGGCGCGGCGGCCAGGAAGCGGCCGTCCAGCTCGTCCTCCACCCAGCCGGCGTCCGGGCGCAGGATGGTGAGGCGCGGGCGCAGGATGGCGAGGGCCGTGTCGTCGTTGGCGGCGAGCGCGCGCATCAGCTCTTCGCGGGTCTGGTAGGGGACCACCTCGCCGAACCGCTCGCGCAGTGCCGAACCGGCCTCACGCACGGCGGCTGCGGTCTGGTCGAGCAGGTCGGCGTCGGAGACGGTGACGGTGGCGTCAGTGGTCTGAGGCGTTTCGGACATGGTGGTGCTCCCGTCTGAGCAAGGGGTGTTGAAGGGGATTTCGGGCTGGGCCGTGCGTTCCGTCCTGCACCGTGGTGACGACGCTATACACCTCCTCCATTAGCATCAACTGCATGTCAAGCACGGCTGGGATTACTCCCATGCAATTGGATTTGAATCTGCTCACCGCGCTCGACGCGCTGCTGGAGGAAGGCAGCGTGGCCGGGGCGGCCGCACGCCTGCACGTCACCGCCCCCGCGATGAGCCGGAGTCTGGGCCGGATCCGGCGCACGACCGGGGACCAGATCCTGGTGCGTACCGGCCGCGCCATGACTCCGACGCCCTATGCGATCGCCGTCCGGGAACAGGTGCACGAGCTGCTGCACCAGGTCCGGGGCGTGCTGGCACCGAGCCGTGAACTCGATCCGGCAGCGCTGGAACGCACCTTCACACTCCGCTGGCACGATTCCCTGGTCGCCCTCAGCGGCCCCGTGCTGCTCGCGGCCGTACGCGGACAGGCGCCGGGCGTGCGACTGCGCTTCGTCGTGGAGTCGAGCACCGACACCCCCGAACTGCGACGCGGCGAGGTCGATCTGGAGGCGAACGCCAACCGCCCGAGCGCACCCGACATCCGCGCCGAGCACGTGGGCGAGACCCGCCTCGTCGTCGTCGCGAGACAGGGACACCCCCTCACCCGCACCCGAACCGTCACCGCACAGCAGTACGCCGCCGCCGAACACGTCACCGTCTCACGACGCGGAAACCTGAGCAACGCCGTCGACGACGCCCTCGCTGGGCTCGGCCTCACCCGCCGCGTGGTGGCGGCCGCCCCCACGGAAGCAGCCGCGCTGGAGTTCGCGCGCGGCACCGACCTCCTGATCACCGTCCCCGAGATCACCACACGCACCGCGGCCGCCGACCTCGGCCTGGCCGTACTTCCCCTGCCGCTCGAACTCCCCTCGGCACCGGTGTACCTGTCATGGCACCAGCGCTACGACACCGACCACGCCCACGCCTGGCTGCGCGCACTGGCGCGAACCGCACTGGCCACCTGCGGAGCGTCGTAGCCGACGCCGCACGGCCGCTTCACCGGAGGCAGGTCCACACTCCGGGGTCACCTCGTGGCACGGCCGGGTCGCTCCCTGATCGCGCAGCTCCCCACCCGCTGGGACAGCGCTGCGGCCTCTCCGGCAAGACCATCCGGGCGGGGCCGGCCGCCCCGTTCCGAGCGCGCCAGCACCCAGTTCTCGGCCGGCCCCCGACCCGCTCGGGTTCGAGTCAGGTCCGACGGGACGAACCCGGGTGGGCCGCCTCGATGCCGCCCAGGATCAGGTCGATGCCGGCCAGGAACTGCTCCCGGTCGTCATGCTCGGGCAACTGCGCCGCCACCCGGTGCACGAACGGATACCGAGAGGGATCGAGCTGGGCCCACTGCTGGGCGATCTCGCCCAGGAAGGCCGTCCGATCGGTCCTGTGCGCGTGCAGGCGGGCGTTGGCGGCGTTCTGTCCGGCGACGCCGAGGACATGGATCACGAGCGTGGAGGTGGCGTCGAACTGCGCTTCCTCGGGCACACCGAGTTCCTCCAGCCGGCTGCCGAAAGCCTCGAAGATCTGCGGAATCGCGGCCAGCCACGGCGCGCGGGAGAGCTGGGTGCCGACCCAGGGGTGTGCGTCGATCGCGTCGAAGAGCCCGAGCGCGAGGGCCCGGATCGCCTCCCGCGGACGCGCGCCGCCGGGCAGGTCAGCCATGACCCGGGCGATCACGTCGTTGGTGGCCGCCGCCAGCAGGTCGTCCTTGTTGGCGACGTGCCAGTAGATCGCCCCGCTTCCGGTGGCCAGGTGGGCCGCGAGCGCGCGGAAGGTCAGCGCGCCCTCGCCGTCGGAGTCGAGGATCTCGATCGCGGCCTCCACGATCCGTTCTTTCGACAGCGCGTCCGTGCGCCGCGCAGCCCGCTGCTTCTTGATCGCCATGCACACAGTTTGACATGAATGGAGCGCTGTTCCAACATGAGAATGGAACAACATTCCACCGTGGCTTCGAAGGGAACACCATGACGACACCGGTCACGATCATCGGCGCGGGCCTGGGCGGCCTCACCCTCGCGCGCGTCCTGCACGTCCACGGCATCCCCGCCACCGTCCACGAGGCCGACCCCTCCGCCGAGTCCCGCACCCAGGGCGGCCAGCTCGACATCCACGAGGGAGACGGACAGTGCGCCCTCGCGGACGCCGGCCTCACCGACGAGTTCCGCGCGATCATCCACGAGGGCGGCGATGCCGCCCGGGTGCTCGACCAGCACGGCGCGCTGCTGCTGGACGTCCCCTCCGACGGCACCGCGGTACGCCCCGAGGTGCTCCGCGGCGACCTGCGCCGGATGCTGCTCGACTCCCTGCCCGAGGGGACGGTGCGCTGGGGCAGCAAGGTCACCGACATCCGCCCGCTCGGCGACGGCCGGCACGGGCTGACCTTCACCGACGGCTCGACCGTGACGAGCACCATCCTGGTCGGCGCGGACGGCGCCTGGTCCAGGGTCCGGCCACTGCTCTCCGACGCCCGGCCCGTCTACACCGGCACGACGTTCGTCGAGACCTACCTGCACGACGTCGACGAGCGACACCCCGCAACGGCCGCGCTGGTCGGCCGAGGCGCCATGTACGCACTCGCCCCCGGCAAGGGGATCGTCGCCCACCGTGAGGCGGGTGGCATCCTCCACGCCTACGTCGAGCTGAACCGTTCGGCCGAGTGGATCGCCGCCACGGACTTCACCGACACCGCGGCCGCGACCGCCCGGGTCGCGGCCGAGTTCGACGGGTGGGCGCCGCACCTCACCGCGCTGATCACCGACGGCGAGACCGCCCCGGTGGCACGCATGATCCACACCCTCCCCACCGGACACCGCTGGGACCGGGTTCCCGGCGTGACACTGCTCGGCGACGCCGCACACCTGATGCCGCCGTCCGGCGACGGCGCCAACCTGGCGATGTTCGACGGCGCCGAACTCGGCAAGGCCATCGCCCAGCACCTCGACGACGTCGAAGCAGCGCTCGCCGCCTACGAGAGGGAGCTCTTCCCGCGCAGCGAGGCCTTCTACGCGGACGCCCACGAGATTCTTGACCTCTGCCTCGGCGAGCGCGCACCGCAGAGCTTGGTTGACTTCTTCAGCGGGCACCCGGAGGGACAGGATGAGGCGGTGACACAGTCCTGAAGGCGACCGCCGCGTTCGACGACCCGGGCGGCGGGGCGGAGTTGGGCGAGAGTGAGACTGACGGGGCGGCCGGATCCGGCGCAGATACGGAGGATCCCCGCGACCGGGCCCTCTCCCTCGGGGCGCAGACCGACCGCGAGCACGCTGGTGGACAGTTCGTCGTCGGCCACGCCGGCTCGGCCCCAGAGTGCGCGTCGCCCCTCGGCAGCGTGGGGCGCACTGCCCACTCAGTACTCAATCCGTACGTGGCGTGAGCGTGCCTGCCGCAGCCCCACCTGGCCAAGTGGCCTGGTAGGGCTGGTCACGTGTCGTCAAGCATGCGGGCGCCGTGGAGGGCTGGTGATTCTGTCATCCGGTGCGACTAATGTGCCGGTCATGTCGGATGGAATACAGGACGGCGGATCCATCCTCGAGGGTTCGCCGGCATGGGGGATGGCCGCCAGGGGGCGTCAGCTGTTCGGGCGGGCGGGGGAGATCGAGGCGCTGCTGGAGGTGCTGGGTGACCTGAGGACGGCGGGCGGACGGGCGATCGCACTGGTCGGGGAGCCGGGCATCGGCAAGAGCGCGCTGATGTCCACGGCCGTCGCACACGCCAGGGCCGCAGGAGTCCGGGTGGACGCGGCCCAGGGGCAGTACGCGATCGCACCCGCGCTCCCGGGCCTGCGGTCGCTGCTGGACGAGCCCTGCGACGTGCGCGAGCAGGTGACGCGGGACGGCGCGGCGGTGGTCGCCGTGGACGACCTGCACCATCTTGCGGCCGATCGGATCCCGGGCCTGGAGCGGCTGCTCCAGGCGACCGCCAACGGCCCGCTTCTCTGTCTGCTGGCCTATCGGCAGCGCCAGCTCTCGCCCGCGCTCGCCGCCGTGCTGTCCCGCGCGATATCCGCCGGCCTGCTCGAGGTGTGGCAGCTCGGGCCGCTCTCCCCGGCAGCGACCAGGGAGTTGCTCGGCGAGCGTCCCGACCTGGAGAAGCTCCACCGCGAGGGCCAGGGCAATCCGCAGTACCTCAAGATCATGGCCTCCGACGGCCAGGCGATCGCCGCGGCCGGTACGGCGATCCTCGGTGAGCTGGCCGGCCTCGATGACACCGCGCTCACCGTGCTTCACGCCGCGGCGGTGTTCGATCACTCGTTCCACCCGGAGCTGCTCGCCGCCGCGCTGGGGCTGGAGTTGCCCGAGACCATGCGGGCTCTGGACCTGCTCACCGGCCTCGACCTGGTACGGCCGGCCAACGCCGGAGCGAAGATGATCCTGCGCCACCCGGCGGTGGGTGCGGTCGTGTACCAGCAGATCGAACCCAGCCGGCGCCGGGACCTGCACCGCCGCTCGGCGGCCGCGCTGGCCAAGCTTGCGGTGCCGATTGCCCGGCGGGCCCACCATGTGGCGCGGTCCCTCGACCCGAACGAACCGGAGCACCTCACCACCCTGATCGCCGCCTCGCGAGACGCGCTGCACGCCTCCCCCGCTGTGTCGGCCGGGTATCTCGAGGTCATACTGCCGCTGCTCCGGGAGGGTGGGGAGCACTGGCACGAAGCGCAGGTGCTGCTCGCGCAGACGCGGCTGCTGACCGGCGACGCCACCGAGAGCCGGGCGATGCTCGACACACTGCGCCGACCTGCGGTCGGCCGACCGCCGCACGGGAACCACGCCCTGACCGCACTCGCCGACGCGAGCCGGGCCGAACGGCAGCTCGGCCGCTACAACGAGGCCGGCGCCGTGGCCCGTGCCGGGCTCACGGCCCTGGCCGACCGCGACTGCGCCGCGGCGGCCGCCCTGCACTCCGAACTCGCCGACTGCGCCTACGACCTGCAGGACTACGAGAGCTGTCGGCAGCACGCCGAGACGGCCGCCGCGATCGCGCGCCGGAACCACGACCGGGTCAATGAGGCCAAGTCCCTGGCCCAGGTGTCGCTCGCCCACCTGTTCACCGGGGACCTGGCCGCGGCCGACCGCACGGCGGACAGCGCGGTCGAACTCGTCGACGCCGTCTCCGACGCCACCCTCCTGACCAATCTGGAGGCGCTGTACCAAGTGGGCATGGCCGAAGGGACCCTCGGACGCCTGGCCGCCGCCGAGCGTCACCTCACTCGGGGCGCGGCGCTGTCCCGGCGCACCGGGCAGACGTACATCCAGCCCGCGCTGCTGATGGCGCTGGCCGGCACCCAGCTGCGCTGCGGGGACCTGCGCCGCACGCTGGCCACGCTCGACGAGGCCGACCGGCACACCGAGTTCGACGGCAACCCGGCGATCCAGGCAGTGCTGGCGGTGATCCGCTCGCAGGTCCTGCTGTGGCGGGGCGGTTCCGCCGAGTTGCGCGAGGTGCTCGCGTCGGCAGATCGCGCGGCGGCGCTCGCCGACGGTCAGTCCACCGCCTGGGCTGTCAACGTCCGCTGCTCCCATGCGGAACTCGTGCTGATCACCGGGGATCCGGCCCGGGCGAGCCGGCTGCTGCTGGACGCCGCAGGCGGCGTCCACCTGCCCCGGGTCACTGCCTGGTGGCAACCACGCTGCTACGAGACCCTGACGCAGGCTGCGATTGCCGAGGGGGACCGGACGATGGCCGAGCGCTGGGCGCACCTCGCCGAGGCCCGGGTCGACGAGCTGCCCTCCGCCAACCGACGCGGGTACGCCAGGCGCACACGCATGTGGGCCCACAGGATGCGCGGGGACCTCGAGCAGGCTCGGCTCAGCGGGCTGGCGGCGGTCGCGGACTTCACCGTCGGCGGTGAGCGCATCGAGATGGGCCGCACGCTGGTCGCGGTGGCCGCGCTCGCGCTGGACAGCCTGCGGACCGAGCAGGTGGCCGGGTGGCTCGACCAGGCCGCGGCGCTGGCCCAACAGTGCGGCTCGGCCAGGCTGGCCGACGAAGTCTCCCACCAGCGCGCCCGGTTGTTCACCGCGCTGGCTGCCTCCGCTGCTCCCTCCGCCTTCGTCCCGTCCGATGCCCGGAGCGGGGCGGATCCGGCCGGACTGGCCCTGCTCACCGGACGGGAACAGGAGATCGCCCGCCTCGCCAGCACCGGCCTGACCAGCGGAGAGATCGCCGGCACGCTGTTCCTCAGCGTGCGCACGGTCGACACCCACCTCGGCCGGATCTACCGCAAACTCGGTGTCTCCAACCGGGCGAGTCTCACCCGCGCTCTGCTCAGCGAGGCACCCGACACGGCATGAGGGAATCGTCGCTCAACGGCTGATTCGCCCGCTGCCTCCCCCGGCCACAGGCGACCGGGCCGCCCCGAAGCCGTCCCACCGGCTTCCCGTCGATCCGCCAGGGAATACCTGGCAGATCGACCTGGGAAGGCCTGTGGCCCGCTCTGCTCACCATGTCCCGACTGCCCGGGCTGGACGGCGAGTCGACCGGCAGCCTGGGCTGCCCTGGAAATCCGTGGTCCTCGTTGATCTGCGCTTCAGCACGTGATGTCTGACGAAGGCCACGAAGGAGCGTCGTCGGCCTCGGCCCCGGGCTGTCCGCCACCGTGTGGACGTCCACTCCCGTGCCCGCTCGAACGGGGTCAGGAGCTGCGTTGCCAGGTGCTCAGCGAGAGCTTGACCTCGCCGGTCTGTACGTCGGCGGTCTCGATGGTCGCGATCGCGATGCTGTTGGCGGTGCGGTCGCGGATGCAGAGCAACCGGCCGCCGTTCACCTGGGCGAAGCCGACGTTGGCTCTGGGCTGGGTGTCGATCGCGGCGTTGCACTGGGCCGGGGTGGACGACGGGTCGGTCAGCACGGCGAAGTCGGAGAGGTCGAAGCCGGCCGCGCTGAAGGAGTCGGCCGAGGCGCTACCGGTGGGGCTCTGGTGCGTCAGGGCGAGCGCCCACTTGGGAGTGGTCACGGCAGGGGCCGTCTTGCCGCCGACCAGGTCGACCTGGTACGCCTGGGTGGCGTACAGGCTCGCCGGGATGTTCAGTTCGACCTTGTTCACCACCGGGGTGTAGCTCCCCGCCGTAGCGGGCGCCGAGCCGCCGCCGACCGAGCCGGGTGCGCTGGGCGCGCCGCCGGCCGACGAGGCGCCGGCGCTCGCCGCGCCGGCGGCCGCGCTGGTGGGCGCGCTGGTGGGCGCGGTTGCGGGAGCCGTCGTCGACGCGACCGGGGACTTCACGGCGGCCGGGGCCTGGGCGGCGTCGCTGCCGCTGGTGGTCGACTTGTCGTTCCGGGTCAGCAGCACCCCGGCCAGCGAGCCCCCGAGCGCCACCACCACGGCGATGGTCAGCAGGGTCTTCCAGGAGACGCCTTTCGCCTTGGCCTGCGGCGGCGCGAGGGGCGGCGCAGCCTCGGCGAGCGGAACGGTCTGCTCCGGATATCGCGCACGTGCGGTGGGCATCTCACTGAGCGGTGGTGGGGGAACTGCCGCCGGCGTCGGGGTACCGAGCGAGGGCACCGAGTCCAGGACGGTGGGGGTCGGCAGCGTCCTGGGCAAGTCGGAACGGCGGGTGATCTCGGTGGCCACCGGCGCGGGGAGCCAGTCGTCGGCGAACCGCAACTGCCCACCGATCTCAGGGTGGTTGCGGACGATCTCGATGATCTCGGCCGGCAGGGGACGGTCCTCGGGCGACTTGGCCAGGCAACGCTCCAGCAGCGCGCGCAGCTCGGCGGGCACCGCGTCCAGCTCCGGTGGCTCGTGCACCACCCGGTAGAGCACCGCGGTCTCCGGCCCCTCGCCGAACGGCTGCACGCCGCTCGCCACGTAGGCGGCCAGCGCGCCCAGCGCGAAGACGTCGGTGGCGGGGGTGACCGCCGCGCCCTGGGCCTGCTCGGGCGCCATGAAGGCGGGCGAGCCGATCCGGACCCCGGTGCCGGTCAGCGCGGTGGTGTCAGCGGCCCGGGCGATGCCGAAGTCGATCACCCGCGGACCGTCGGCTGCGACCATCACGTTGGCGGGCTTCAGGTCGCGGTGTACCACGTTGACGCTGTGGATCGCCTGCAGCGCCTCGGCGATGCCGCCGAGCAGCAGCAGCACGGTGCGCACCGGCAGCCCGCCGTGCTCGCGCGCCACCTGCTGCAGCGAGGGGCCCGGCACGTAGGCGGTGACCAGCCAGGGGGTGTCGGCCTCGGTACCGGCGTCGATCACCTGGGCGGTGTACAGGCCGTGGATCCGCTGGGCGTTGGCCACCTCCCGGGTGAACCGGCGGCGGAACTCGGGGTCCTCGGCGAACTCGGTGCGGACCACCTTGAGGGCCACCGGGCGTCCGCCGGGGGTGTAGGAGAGGTAGACCCGACCCATCCCGCCAGCCCCCAGACGCGCGTACAACCGGTAACCGGCTACTTCGGTCGGGTCGTCCGCCTGGAGGGGCTGAAAGGCGGGTGGCGGCGATGCGGCGTGGTGGAGATCGTCTGCAGGCATGGGCAGGGATTAGCCTTACTGTGCGTCACTTGTGGAAATTCAGGCAGCCCTTGAATTCGGCTGGAATGCTCTGTCGGAACCGGCCTCGCGCGGATTCCCGGACGGCATTCACGTGCCGCCGGCAAGGGTCGCTCGGTGATTCGCTTCTTGATTGCTCCTGTCACCCCGGGCAAGCCTCCCCGGCGACGAGGCCCACGGGCGTCAGTAGAACTACGCATTCCGACTACGTAATCCACCGGGTTCCGCCGGCCCCGAGCCTGCCGGCACGGATCCGCACGCCGGGACAACGGCGCCACCCGCGCCTGCAACGACCACCACTCCGAGGTCCACACCTCGGCCTCGACCGGCGACTTCCCGCCCATACCCACGGAAATTCGCGGCGCACAGCCCGAAACAAGGCTGGAGTACCATGGCGGGAAATCTCAAAAGGGGTGGACAACGATGACATCCGATTCCCCCGCGAGGCCCGGGCCCGATGGGCGGCGATCAGGTCGCGATACCAGGCGTACGAGGCCCTCGGCGCGCGCCTCTGCGTTTCGAAGTCGACGTGGACGAGACCGAAAAGCTGGTGGTAGCCCTCAGCCCGTCGAACAGGCTGTCATTCTATTCGTGTCGGTGGTCTGCCAAGTCGTCGAGGAGGAGGTCGGCGACCACCTCCTCCACCACTGTGGTGCGCAGTTCAGCCATGGAGTCGACGAGCGCCCGGTCCCAAGGGGCGGCGGTGAGGCGACCCGGATCGGGGCCCGAGGGAACCCGGGGCGCGACGGCGCGATAGTCGGCGGCTGCCATCCGCCAGGGGACGGCTCCGGTCTTGGCGAGGACGTGGGCCGCGATGCGGATGCCCTCGCCGTCGAAGTCTCCGTGGTAGCGCAGGGAGGCGCCGTCGTCGGCGAGTCGACGCAGCAGGTGGATCACGGCGGTGTTGGGCCAGCCGGAGGTGCAGACCAGTGGCGGGCAGTGATGACCGAAGCGGCGCAGGGACAGGGCGAGCACGCTGGGGTTCTCGGTGATGTGCACCGGCCCCGCAGGGCCAGTGCAGTCACCGGGCGTGCGGAGTTGGGCGAGGGTGAGACTGACGGGATGACCGGAGTCGGCGCAGATGCGGGAGACCCGCGCGACCGGGCCGTCGCCGTCGAAGCGCAGACCGACGGCGAGCACGGTGGCGGAGAGCTGATCGTCGGCCACCCCGGCCCGGCTCCAGAGCACTCGCCGGGTCTCGGCGCTGTCCGGCAGGTCGGTGCCGTACAGCACCGCCAGGGCGCGCAGGACGAGGCCGGACAGCCGGGTCCCGTCGTCGAGGGCGTGCGAGTCGCCGTCGAGGAGGCGGGCGGCGAGGACCGGTAGTGGCTCGCCGTCGGCAGGAAGTGCGGCGAGGACGGCCAGCGCGGTGGTCAGCAGTGACCGGGTCCGGTCGGGTGAGCCGTCGATGAGGCCGTTGGTCCGCAGGTGGCCGACCCATTCCAGGAGAGCGGGCTGGGCAGTGACCACGTCGTGGCCGGCCAACCACTCCCACAGGGCGTCGCGTTGGGAAGCCTTGCGTTTGCGCTCGGCGGCCCGGTCGTGGATCGGGCCGAGGATCGCGGTCACTATGTCCCGTACGGGCCGGCCGCAGGCGTCCAGCACGGCACCATCGAGTCCGGCGAGGGAAATCGTCGGCTCGGTATCGGGAAGCCGGTCGAGTCCGAGGAGGTCGGCCAATGCCTCCCGGCCTGCGTCGTCGAGCGGTCCGGATCGCACCCGGCTGACAGGGCGACCGGTCGAGAGACGGTCGTGGACGGCCGACCAGAGAGGTCGAAGTTCAGGGAGGTCGAGAGGGTGGCGGTCCGTCATGCCGGTTCCTCCGCGTCGGCCTCGTCGGGTAGCAGGTCGGTGCCCGTCCAGGTGAAGCGGGCGCTGGTGACGGCATCGTCGCCGTCACCGCCGGTGATCAGCTGGTGGACGGCGATGCCGGAGAGCTCCCGGTAGGTGCACCACTCGTGGTCGGAGGTGAGCACCAGGTCGAGGTCGAGCGCCGCGAGGAGGCCGAAGACCTGCCCGCGGTTGAGGGTGTCGACGCCGACGAAGACCTCGTCGAGCAGGATCAGTCGCGGCGACTGCGGCACCGCCTCGTAGTGGGCCGCCACGGCAGCGAAGAGCGGCAGGTGGAGGGCGATGGCCTTCTCGCCGCCCGAGAGCGCGCCGTGGAGCTTCTTGGTGAGCAGTTGCCACCCGGAGCCGTTGGCGCGGTCCAGCTTGACGACGAACTGGTGCCAGGCCGTGTAGTCGAGGACGTCGGCAAGCTGCTCCTCCCATGTGGACGCCGTGTTACGGGACTTGGCCTCCTCGATGCGGCCCCGGAAGAAGGCGTGCAGGGCCTCGCGGTCGGCTTCGGTGATCCGGGCCGGGTCCTTGAGCAACAGTTCGCGGGCCGCCCGGGTGCCGGCGGGCAGGTCGGGGTGGATCTGCCACACCAGACGGACGGCCACCCGTGAGGCGGTGCGGACCCGTTCGAGGTGGCCGTTCATCCGCTCGACGAGTTCCCCGGCCTGGCGGATGCGGGAGGCGAGGTGGCGACGGGTGTCGCCGGTGAGGGTCCGGTCGAAGAGACTGCGTTCGGCGGCGGTGATGTCGTCCTGGCTTCGGTCCCGGTCGCCGGTGAGGAGGGAGAGGAGGCCGGTCGCTCCGAGCCGGATGCCGTCGATGGTGGCGGTGAGGACGTGGATGTCCTCTTCGGCTTCGAGTTCGAGGTCGGCACGACTGCTGAGGCTCTGGCGGGCACGGTGGACGGCCTCGGAGAGGCGGTTGAGGGAGTCGCCGAGGTTCCTGGCGCCGTGCGGCAGGTTGGGCCACGTGGCGGCGGTCTCGCGCGCCGCTTCGAGGGTGGCACGCGTGCCGTCCAGGGCGGTGAGGGTGAGGCCGAGGCCCGCGTCGTCGGGGAATCCGAGGACACAGAGGCGGCGGAAGCCGTGGGCGGCCTCGTTGCGGGCCGCCACGGCGTCGTCGCGTCGGGCCGCGTCCTGGGCCATGGTGGCGCTCAGCGAGCCGATCCGGCCTTCGAGGGCGATGAGTGCCCGGGTGCCGGCTTCGATCTCATGGCGGGTCCGGTCGAGCGACGTGCGGAAGTCGCTGATCCGGCTGGCCACTCGGCGGTAGTCCTCGCCAACGGTGCTCTCGGCGGCCTGGAGCGTGGCTCGGAGCGCCCGGGCGGCGGCCTCGGCGGCCTCGGCTTCGGTCAGGCTCTCGGCCGCTGCGCCCCGGGACGCCTCGGCATGGCTGCGGGCGGTGTCCCAGGCATGCCGGGCGGCCCACCAGGCGAGGTGGGAGTCGAGCCAGACGTCGGCCAGTTCGCGCAGCGCGTCGACTGCCGTGGCGGTCGCGTCCAGGGCGGCGCGTTCGGTCGGCAGGGCGTGCTCGGCCGACGCGACGGCGAGTGCACGCAGCGCGGCCGCGACCGCGTTCTCCTGCCGCGCGAGTTGATCGACGGCCTCGCGAACGGCGTCCTCGCGAGCGCCCACGTCGGACTCGGACCGCTCCCAGGCGCGCTTGGCCTGGTCCAACTCCCGGTGGTGTGGCCGGGAACGCAGGTCGGCACCGAGGCGCGTCCGGCGGTCGGCGAGGGTGCGCAGCTGCGCCTCGAAACCGTGGACGGTGGTCTCGGCCTCGGCCAGTTCGGCGGTGAGGCCGGCGACGCGCCGCTGCCTGGCGCGTTCCCGGGCCGCGGCTCCGATGTGGCTGGCTTGCTCCTTGGTCCAGGAGCCGACCGCCGTCGCCAGCCGCCAGCTTCCGTCGGCCGCCACTGCGGCCGGGTGGCCCGCCGGGAGTGCGGGGAGGGTGGGGCCGTAGGCGATGCCGGCGAGCAGCCGCCGTACCTGACCGGCCGGCACCGGCCCGTCGGGTTCGGGAGCCAGGACGTCGAGCAGCGAGAGGCCCGACGCTGGCACGGCCGACACCGGGTCCACCAGAGTGTCGTGGCCAGCGACGGCGATGCCGCCGTCGGGGGTCATCCAGGCGTCCAGCAGGCCAGCCGCTTCCAGGGCCGCCTCGATGCCTGCTTGGTCGGCGGGCGGCACTTCCGGCCGGAACGCCAGCAGGCGCCACAGCGGTGCGCCCGGCAGTGCCGACCGGTCGGCGGTGCGGGTGCGAGGCGGCACCGGCGGCAGATCGGCCGCGGCCGCAGTGCGTTCCAACTCCTCGGCGAAGCAGTCGCGCCGGGCGCGGGCGACGTCCCGGTCGCCCCGAGCGGTCGTCTCCTCGGCGGTGATGGCGCTCTCCGTCGCGCGGGCGGCAGCCTCGACCAGCACGAGGACGTCGGTCTCGACGGCGGCGCGGGAGGCGAGCTCCTCGGCGTCGTCGACGTGCAACTCGGTGCAGTCCGCCGTCGCCCACCGGCGCAGCAGGTCGGCGTGCGCGTCGACGGCCGACTCGTAGGCGCGGGCGTTCCCGTCGCGCCGCGCGGTCGCCTCGGCCAGGCGCTCGCGCGCCGTGTCGAGGTGGTGCTCCGCTGTCGTCCGGTCCGCGACGGACCGCTCGTGGTGTTCGACGGCGGCGCGGACCCGGGTGATCTGGCCGTGCCGCGAGGCGACCGCGCCACGCAGCAGGCGGCGTGCGGTGCGCCCTTGCTCCCCCGTGTCCCCGGACGTGCCGGGTGGGGTGTCGAGTACCGTCTGCACCTCGGTGCAGACGGACTCCATGGCTGCTCGCCGCGCCGCGCCCCGGGTGTCCTCCCGGGCGGCGCGGGTGTGCTCGGTCCACTGCTCGGAGCGCAGCCGCGCGTCGTCGGCGCGCTCGGCGTCCTCGTCGGCCGTGTGTGCCTTCCGGTCGGCGGCGGCGCGGAGACGGTTGGCCGTCCCGACGGCCTGGTCGGCCCTGCGGCGGAGCTGGTCGAGTTCCAGACCCTGCCGGTAGACCTCGGAGTCGAGCAGCCCCTCGATGGCGCCGTCGATCTCCTGTCGCCGGTGTTCGAGCTCCTCCTTCGCCTCCCTGCTCTCGTCGCGCCGGCGCAGGGCTTCGGCGTGTTCCTCCTCGCTCTCCCGGGCGATGCGGGTGAGGTTGTCCATCTCGGTCGTCGCCGAGATGAGCGCCGCTGCCCCGGCGCGCAGGACGCGCTGGGCGTAGCCGCGTTGCTGGTTCGCGACGGCGGTGGCCGCGGCCACTTCGTCGTCCAGGGTCTTCAGGTGCTCGCGCTGGCGGTCGAGGCGTTCGAAGCCCTCGGCCAGTTCGGTGATCTCGCCCTGGCCGAGCGGGGGCAGGGCCCGGGAGAGCAGGGAGGACAGCAGCGACGGATCCAGGCGCTCGGACAGCTTGGGGGTGCGGAGCTGGAGCAGTGCGGTGATCAGGGCGTCGTAGCGTTGCTCGTTCAGCCCGGGGAAGAGCGTGCTCCGGACCGTGGTGCGGTAGTCGGTCGGTGATCCGTGCAGCTCGCCCCGGCCTTGCAGGGCTTCGGCGAGGGCTGCACGGGTGAGCGGCTGGCCCGCGTCGTTGACCAGGGCGAGGCCCCCGGGGCGGTCGATCCGTGCGCCGGTGGTGAAGTAGTCGGCGGTGACGTTGGTGGTGTGCACGCTGGCCTGGAGTCTGGCGCCGCAGGTGAAGCGGACGGGATCGCCGTCGTCGCGGACGAACTCCAGCCACACGTACCCGACGCGGGTCTTGCCCGAGGTGCCCTCGCCCATCAGGTTCCAGTGCATGGTGCGCTCGGAGCCGCCGAAGGTGGACAACCGGTTGGGGCGCAGGCTGGCGTCGAGCAGGAACGGCAGCAGCACCTCCAGCGCCTTGGACTTGCCGGTGCCGTTCTGCCCCCGTAGGAGCAGTCGGCCCTCGTGGAAGGTGAAGGTCTCGTCGTAGTAGCGCCAGACGTTCAGGATGCCCGCCCTGGCGGGCTGCCAGCGCGCCCCTGCCGCCGTCGCCCGGGAGGCGCGGGACTGCGGAAGTTCCGTCACGGTCATCGGAGTTGTTCCCTCATCAGGTTGCGGGGCAGTCGGCAACGGTGGTCCGGTACCGGAACGCCGCGGGGCGGGGGACGGTACGGTCGCCGATCCGTCGGGCCAGGCCGAAGTCGGTCAGGACGCGAACCGCGTCGGCCGTCAGGCGCTGGGCTCCGTCCTCCGACTGGTAGCTCTTCGCCCACTGCGGGAAGCGCCGCAGGAGTTCGTTCGCCTCGGCCGTGAGCTGTTCCGGTGTCAGCCCGCCCGGGGCGGCCGTCAGCGGTTCCAGCAGGAGCAGGGCGGCCACTCGGGCCGTCGCGGAATCGTCCGGGAAGCGACTGTCGGTGGCGATCCCGTCCGGGTCGACGAGCAGCAGTCCGTCGGCCCGCTCCTCCAGGACGAAACCGGCCTGCTCGGCGGCGCGCCGGACGATCTGGCGGCCGGTCGGCGAGGTGAGGTAGGCCAGTTCGTCGGCGGAGAGCTCGTCGTGGTGGAGGACGGGATCGTCGAAGAGCCGGCGCAGCAGCGAGTGCCGCAGCCGGAGGTTGCGTTGTGCGTCGGAGGCGTCGGCACCGCCGTACCGGCTCTCGCGCACGGTGCCGCGCAGGAGTTCCTCGTACCGCAGCGGTATTTCCTCCGCCGGTACGGCCAGCCGGGACGGCCCGACGGGCGCGGCGAGCAGCCGCATCAGCACGGTGGCGTCCACGCGGTAGAGCACCTTGGCCTGCGCCGAGTCGGCGAAGCTCTCGGTGACACCGTCCACGATGAGGAGCGCACCGTAGGACTCCAGCAGCTTGAGGACGTCCACGAAGGCCATCCGCTCGGGCCTGCTCGCCGTGTCGAAGGGCGGCAGCGCCTCGTCGGTGGCACAGGCCTGGACGACGCGGTCGGCGAGCAGGCCGACCGTCGTCACCGGGACCGGGAGCAGCTCGGCGGCGACGACGCACAGCAGGACGTAGCGGCGGCGGTCGAACGGCGCCCTGCCGGACCGCAGCCGACGGGCGGGGCGCGAACCGTCCGGGACGGCCCGGATCTTGAACAACCGCGCGTACCCCAGGCGCGGCTCCACCACCAGCTGCCAACCGCAGTGGTAGTCGAACCACTTCGTCAACGGGTCCTGGCGGCGGCGGATCAGCTCGAAGGCCGGCGGGTCGCCGCGCTCGGTGATCAGCGGCCGACCGAGCAGCAGTCTGATGCCCCGGGCGACGTCCTGCCGCTCGGCCAGGACCAGTTGGTTCGCGAGGGTGCTCATCCCGTCTCCCGTCCGGCGGGCTGCCGCGCGCTGCCCGGGCTGCGGATCTCCACCAGGTAGTCAGGCCCCTCCAGCCTCCCCCGAGGCGTCCGCAGGACGGCTCGCCCGCCGCCGGGCAACGGCCGGAGGACGACCTCGACGCGGCCGTCCGAGGTAACCGCCCGACGCGCTCCGCTGCCGTCCGGCCGGACGACCAGCGCCCGGCCGAGGAGGTCGAGCAGTCGCTCGAAGACGGCGTGGTCCAGCGTGCCGAAGCCGGAGAGCCGTACCGGGCCGTCGGTGCCCAGGACGTCCCAGGCCGCTTCGAGTTCGGCTCGCTCCTTCCGGGCCCGCTCGGCCCGGGCCGCCTTGATCCCTCCGATGTCGCGCACCTTGCCGGTGCGCGTGAACCGCTCGGTGCGACCGCTGGTGCGCAGCAGGGCCGAGACCTCCACCGGCGGGGCCTGCGCCCACGTCCCCGATGATGGCACCAACTCCGGGTCCGGGTGGGCGAGATGGGCATGGCGGGCCGGCCCGATCCCGAAGGCGGCCGACCACAGGCGATGCATGTCGTCCTCGCCGGGCGCCGCGGCGAACCAGCGGGCCAGTTCCCGGAAGTCCTGCACCGCGCTGGACGAGCGGCGCCGCGACTCGGTGATCCGGTCGAGGACCTGGAGGAGCGTCACGATCGCGCGACGCGCGACGTCGTGCAGCTGTTCCACCCGGGGTCGTGACCCGTCCGCCGGCCGGAACCAGGCCCGAAGGCCCTCCCAGCGCGCCCGACGCCGCTCCAGCCAGGCCGGCGCGGGATCGCCGTCGGCGACCGGCGGCAGCTCGGCGCCCCGCAGTGCCCGCTCGTGCAGCAGGCTGAGCCCGCGCTGCTGGACCCGCTCCACCGCGGTGGCCACCGTCTGACCTCGCTGGTCGAGGTTGACGAGGAACTCCTGGAGGTAGGCCACCGTCGCAGCCTTCACCTCGCGGAAGGTCGCCAGGTCCGCACCTTCGGCGCGCAGCAGGCGCTGCAACTCGCCGTTGAACGCCTTGGTGTTGGCCAGCAGCGCTTCCAGGTGGCCCTCCAGCTCCTGCAGCGTGGTGAAGACCCGGCGGTCCGAGGACGCGCAGTCCCCCAGCAGGACGTACAGCTCGTCGAGCCGGTCCGCGATCGCCTCCAGCACCGCGGCCTGGAGTGCTCCCGTCGAGGCGAGCACGGACAGGGCGTGCTCGACCCCGGCGAACGCGGCCTCGCCGCGCCGGGTCAGCGAGTACTGGAGGTTGCGGCGCTCGTACTCCTCAGCGGTGCGGTAGTTCTCCGCGTGGTTCTGGACGACGTCCAGCAGCTGCCACTCCCTGAGCTTTCGCAGTGCCTCCTGGAGATCGTCGTCGTGGACCGCGTCCAGCCAGCCGACCGTCCGCAGACGGGTGCGGACTTCGTCCAGCCCGAGCGCGGTCTCCAACCGTTCGTTGGCCGCGCCGAAGGCCTGAAGGATCGCACCGTAGAGTTCGGCCTTGTCCCCCGTCGTGAACCGGAACATCTCCGGCGGCACCCTGCGCAACTGCTGCCCTCCCCCTCCGTCGGGCACCACAGTACGCGGACGCACTGACGTGCCGAATGCACTTCCTGCGTCTGCGCGGACCGACCACGTGGTCGAGGTCCTTCGCCCCGGCCGCGTGATCCGACCCTCGAAGGCTCCTCAATGCAGCCTGGTCCGGTGTTCCGGGCCGAGCGGGAGGAACTCGCCGAGGACCTCGCGGGCCAGCAGCGCGGCGGCATCGCCAAGGGGCTCTGGATGCCTTCGGAACCCCCTCGCCGACGAGTACGCGCTCCCTCACGAGGAGGACGATGTGGTGGACCCGACCGACCTCGTGGACCAGGCTCCCGAGCCGGCTCCGCCTGCCGAGCAGTTGCTCCTCGACCTCGGATTCGACACCGACGAGTGATCCACCGTCCGGTGCCCGGCAACCGCCGGGCACCGGGCCCCGAACGCCGGGTCTCAGATCGGCCACGAACGCCATCGGCGTCGCACCACGCACTAGGCTCATTCAGCGCGCTCATCTGCGTACCCTGCTTATGACAGAACGGAGTTGTCCGGCTTGGAACACCGACGCCCCGGAAGCCGGAGTGGCACCGACCCGCTGGAGGGACTGCTCGACCACTGGCAGCGGGCCCTCATCGATCTCGGCTTCCGTAACCGGCTGGTGAGCTACCGCCGCACCAGGAACCAGGCCGGCATGGACATCACCGCTCCGGGAATGTCCGCCATCCTCGACCGGCTCACCGACGGATGCGTCTTCGCGCCGGTCAAGGAGCCCGAACCGGACGCCGCAGCGACGCAGTCGGCCCTGCCCGTACAGCTCGACAAGCCATTACGACAGGCGGTGGCCCTGGCCGGGAGCCGACCGATCGACACACCGGCCTCCCGGGCCGGTGCCAGGCGCCCAGTCCAGCGAGTCGAACTCGTCACCTCGAAGGCGACGCAGGCCGAGCAGGACCGCCATCTGCGGCGGCTGGTGACTGTCGCGAAGGAGAAGTTCAACGACTACGGCCTGTGGGTGCTCCATCTGGGCGTCGGTTTCCTGAAGTGGCGACCGGCACCGTCGGCGGAGAGCGTCGTCTCACCCCTGGTGCTGGTGCCCGTGACGCTCCGCCGGTGGAAGGGCGACTCCTACCTGCTGGAAATCAACGGCGACGAGGAAGTGACCCTCAACCCGGCCCTGGCGATCAAGATGGAGGAACTCGGGGTCGATTGGCCGAGTCCGGAACAGGTCGACCTCCCCGATGTCCCTGCGCTGCTGGACCAGGTTCGCCGGAGGGCCTCGAAGCGCGAGGGATGGTCGGTCGATGACCGGGTCGTGCTCGACGCCTTCAACTCCAGCAAGGAGGCCATGTACCGCGACCTCAAGGAGAACCGGACTCGAATCCTGAAGAGCCACCTGGTTCGCGCGATCGGCCTGGGCGGAAGCTCGAACCTTCCCGCCACTACCTTCGACTTCGACCCTGTTCCGCTCGACCGGATCGACCAGCTCCAGCCTCCCGAGCAGACTCCACTCGTCCTGGACTCCGATTCTTCCCAACGCCAGTGTGTGGCCGCCGCCGTCGAAGGCCGGAGCTTCGTCATGGACGGGCCGCCCGGCACCGGCAAGAGCCAGACGATCACCAACATCATCGCCGGACTCCTGGACCAGGGGCGAACCGTCCTCTTCGTCAGCGAGAAGGCGGCAGCTCTCGACGTCGTGCGCAACAGGCTCAAGGACGTGGGTCTCGACGACTACGTGCTGGCCCTGCACAGCAACACCATGGGCCGGAAGCAGGTCGCCCAGGAACTCGGCAGGGCACTCGAAGCCCCGCCGCGCTCGTTCCCCGGCCCCAGAAACGGCGAACGCTCCGCGGTGAAAGATCTCCGCGAAGAACTCTCCGGCTACGCCGCGGCGATGAACGAGCGCCGCGCCGGCCTCGGTGCGTCCCTCCACACGGTCCTCGGCCGCATCGCCCTGCTGGAGCACGTCCATCCGCTGCGCCCGGAACCGTCCTTCGACGCCAGCGGGCTGACGGAGGAAGTTCTGCGCCAGATCACCGAGGCCGCCGGCTGGATCGCCCGATCCTGGCGTCCCGCCGTTGAGGGCGAGGCCTTCGTCTGGCGGGACCTTTCCGGCGTTCGTGGCGAACTGGAGGCCTTGGACCGAGCGTTGGAGAAGCTCGACGGCATCCGCCGCACTCTCGCCCCGCACGCGGCCCTGCTCCGCGCCATGGGGTGGGAGGGCCTGCACGACGCGGCCCGTCTGGTCGAAGCACTGCGCGTGAGCGAGAAACGCCCCACGCTTCCCGTCGCCTGGCTGGGCCTGGACTTCCCCCACCTCAGCTCCACAGTCGAGTCGTTCATCGGGCGGTACTCCCACGCCGTGGAGGCAGAACAGCGAGCGGTGGCTGCGCTCGGTGCCAGCTGGGTGGATCTCGCATCGACCGGATCACGTGCCGAGGCGACCGAGTGGTCCGCGCCCTCGAACCTCCCGTCCTCGACGCTGGATCTGACGGTCCTGACAGCCGACCAGGCGATGGCACTGGTCGCTCAGCTGGCGACCGACGCCGATGCGCTGGACCAGGCCTGCCAACTCTCCACCGGCGCCGCCAGGATGTACGGCGTTCCGGAGCCGGTCACCAGCGAGGACGCCCTCCGACTGGCTCGGCTGGCCGCATTCTCGGCTGTCCCGCCCACGCAGAAGCCGCCTGCCCGCTGGCTGACCCCGGAAGGGCTCAGCGCCGCCCGGACGGCCCTGTCCCGCTTGTCAGAGGCGATCGACAACCTGCGAGCGGCACGGGGCAAGGCCCAGCAGGTCTTCACCGACCGTGTGCTGGAGGAGGAGTCGTTGGAGGAGGTCGCACAGCGCTTCGCCACCGTTCACCAGACCTTCGCCGGCCGGTTCTCGGCCGGACGCCGAACCGACCGCCGACTCGTCCGCACGCTACTTCCGCATCAGGGCAAGTGCACCAAGCACGTCATCGCCGCGCTGCCCAGCGCAGTCGCATGGCAGAAAGCCCAGCAGGCACTGGCGCAGGAAGCCCGGTTGGAGAGCCAGGCACTGGCACACCTCTGGAAGGGCGAGGACACCGACTTCGACGCCGCCGCCGACCTGCTCGTCCGCGCCGAGGAGATCTTGGATCTCGCGCCACGGGTGACGAACCCGGAGGCCCTGCGAGGAGAACTCGCGCACGGCGGAAGTCCTCGCACGGCGGCTCGGACCGCCGCGTCGCAGGCCGCGGAGATCCTCACCCGGTGGCGGGACTCGCTGGTCCCCCCGCCGGCCGTCGGCGCTCCCTACACACTGGAGGACGAACCGATCGCCTCGGCCGCCCGGTGGAGCCGGGACCAGCTGCCGCCGCTCCAAGCGGCGAGGGACGTACTGCAGACCGTGGGCTCGGTGTCGGGCCGCACCCACTGGACCCTGCGCGGCGCGCTGGATGCCCTGAAGCTGGTGTCCGACGCCGTCGCGGCGAACGAGCAGTTCGAGGCTCCCGCCGCACAGGACCGGCAGTTCCTTGAGGACCTCTACCGTGGACGCGCCACCGATCCGTCGGCTCTCCGAGCGGCCGTCGTGTGGGTCGCCGAGCTGCGGAAGGCATGTGGCCTCGTCACCGGCCAGGTCTTCCGGGTCGAGAGCTCGAAGCCGCTCCACGCCGCCAGGCGGGATGCGGAGCTGGAGGACTCCGTGGCCGGCTGGTCCCGCGCGAGCGCCCAGCTGACCGGGTTGTTCATCGCCGAGCGGGAGCAACAGCTGCAACTCGCCCTGACGCGGGACCTCGCGTCCGCCGAGGCCCTGCTGGCCCAGTTGGACGGTGACCGCGGTGGGCCGGACGACTGGGCGGCGTATCTGCGCGGCCGACGGGTGCTCGATGCGCGGCACCTCGGCGATCTGGTGGTGCGGGCCGTCAAGGCGGGCGTGGAACGGGACGACTTCCGCGCCGTCGCCGAGAAGGCCGTCCTCCGTTCATGGGCGGACCGCGTCATCGAGAACGACGGCCGACTGCTCTGGACCCGGTCCCAAGACCGTGACGACCGGGTGACGGAGTTCCGGAAGGTCGACCGGATCCTGCTCGAACACGCCCGGATCCAGGTGGCACGAGCCTGCGACGCCCGTCGGCCCGGTGTGCTGCGTGACGCGAGCACCAGACTGCTGAACACCGAGGGCCGCAAGAAGACCCGTCACAAGCCGGTCCGTACGCTGCTCAATGAGGCGGACAAGGCCGTACGGCTCGTCAAACCCTGCTTCATGATGAGCCCGTTGATGGTCAGCAGGCTGCTCCCACCGGACTTCATGTTCGACGTGGTCATCTTCGACGAGGCATCCCAGGTCCTGCCGCAGGACGCCATCAACTGCGTCTACCGCGGCCGTGCCCTGATCGTCGCGGGCGACGAGAAGCAGCTCCCGCCGACCGCCTTCTTCACCGCGGGCGAGGACGAGGACGAGGACGACGCCGTCCCTGGCGAGGCGGAGGACAGGCCGACCAGCTACGAGTCCCTGCTCACCCTGGCCAAGGGCAGCGGGATGATCAAGAACCTCTCACTGCGCTGGCACTACCGCAGCCGCCACGAGCACCTGATCGCCTTCAGCAACCACGAGTTCTACAAGCAATCGATGACCACCTTCCCAGGTGCGCTGGCCGACAGCCCTGACGTGGGCGTGGCCTTCGTACGAGCGGCGGACGGGTGCTACCAGCCCGGAGCCGGTGCTCGTAACAACCCGCTGGAGGCCAGGGAGGTGGCCCGCCGAGTGATCCACCACTTCGACACCCGTTCTGGCCGCTCGCTCGGCGTGGTCGCCCTCTCCCAAGCCCAGGCGGACGCCATCCGGGAAGCCGTCGACGACGCCAGGCATGGCCGACCCGATCTGGACGAGCACTTCTCCGAGGACCGCCTGGACGGTTTCTTCATCAAGAACCTGGAGACCGTCCAGGGCGACGAACGCGACGTCATCATCATGTCGGTCGGTTACGGCCCGCAGCAGCCCGGCGGCAAGGTCTCCCGCAACTTCGGCCCGATGAACCGGGCGGGCGGCTGGCGCCGCCTGAACGTCGCCGTGACCCGAGCACGGTACCGGGTCGAGGTCGTCGCCTCCTTCGACCCCGACGAGCTCGGCGAAACCGGAGGCGAGAGCTTCCGCTACTTCTCCCGCTACCTCAAGTACGCCAAGCACGGCCCCTCCGTTCTGGCGCAGGAACTGGAAGGAGAGGAAGCACCTCCCGAGAGCCCGTTCGAGGAATCGGTGCTGGAGGTACTGCAAGGCTGGGGCTACACCGTACGGCCGCAGGTCGGCGTAGCCGGCTACCGGATCGACTTGGGCGTCCGCGACCCTCGACGGCCGGGGCGGTACGCACTCGGAATCGAGTGCGACGGTGCGATGTACCACTCGTCGAAGGCGGCACGGGACCGGGACAGGCTTCGCGAGTCCGTACTCTCCGGCTTGGGCTGGAATCTGCACCGGATCTGGGGCACGGACTGGTACCGCAACCGGGCAGGCGCCGAGGCTCGGCTCAAGGAAGCTGTCGAGCGCGCGGTCGGCGCTCCGGAGCAACTGCACGAGGCGTTCGGCATCCCCGCCCAACAGACCTCGGACCGGACCGGCTCCGTACCGCCGCCCACCACGGCGGGCCCGGCTACCGCGCCCGCGATCCCTGCTCCCGGTTCTCCGGTCACGTCCCGACAGGAGCTGCTGTCAGGTCCTGTCGGACAGCGCATCGACCACGAGCTGAGCCAGATCCGTGCGCGGTTGGAGCAACGGACCTCGACCGACCATCGGTCCGGGCCGCGCACCCGAGCAGATCAGGTCCGGCGCGAGCGGGACCATCACGCCGACCTGGAAGCTCGCGCTGCCCTCCTCAAGGCCTACCTCACCGGCGACCGTACCGCTCCGGCCGACGTCGTCAGTCCCGGCCGCGTGGTGACCCTGTGCTTCGACGACGAGGACGGGGAGCAGGAGTTCGAAATCACATCGGGTAAGCCCTTCGACGAAGGAACCACCCAACTCAGCCCCTTCACCGCCCTGGGCAAGGCCCTCGCCGGCCACTCTGCCGGAACCACCGTCACTTGCGACGAGAACGGACGACGGCTGGCCGTCCACATCCGCAACATCCGCGAATGAGTACCGAGCGGGCGGCGGCCTGCCGCCGCCCGCTCGGTACCCCCGTCTGTAGTTGGCCTGAGGCGCCCGTCAGTCACGCCGCCCAGGTACACCTGATAGGCAGGCCGTTCGCTTCATATCCCCGGCACGCAACCGTGTTGGTGGTAGCCCTCGAGCCCGTCGAACAGGCGGTCTTTGTAGCGAGGCTCCGAATCGGAGACCTCGATGTGACCCAAATCGGCGATGTGGCACATGCGTTGAGAATCCCGCTGGCCCCCGCCTACTTCGCGGACCGCTTCCGATGGGCAGCGATCAGGTCCCGGTACCACGCGTACGAGGCCCTCGGCGTGCGGCGCTGCGTGTCGAAATCAACGTGGACGAGACCGAACTTCTGACTGAACCCCTCCGCCCACTCATAGTTATCAATCAGTGACCACGTGTAGTAGCCGCGGACGTCGGCGCCCTCGGTGATGGCTTGGGCCAGGGCGTCGAGGTGGGTGGCCAGGAAGTCGATGCGGGGTTGGTCGGGGGTGGTGGACTCTTCGACGGAGCAGCCGTTTTCGGTGACGGTGATGGGCGGGAGGGCCTCGCCGTACGACTCGCGCAGGTGGGCGAGGAGTCGGCGAAGGCCGTCGGGGACGACGGGCCAGCCGAAGGCGGTGTGGGGGACGTCGGGGATGTCGACGAGGTCGAAGGGGAGGGCTTTGTCGGTGGGGGCGGCGACGCGGGTGGGGTTGTAGTAGTTGAGGCCGAGGCCGTCGAGGCCGGGGGCGTGGATGAGATCGACGTCCTCGGGGCGGACGGCGCCGAAGATGTCGACGGGAACGCCGAGGGCGGAGAGGTCGGGGTAGCAGCCGAGGAGGACGGGATCGGTGAACAGGCGGTTGTGCAGGGCGTCGTAGGCCTCGGCGGCGGCCACGTCGCCGGGCGAGGGGGAAGCCGGCCACACCGGCGTGAGGTTGTTGGAGAGCATCACCTCCAGGCCCCGGTCATGCAGGACGGAGGCCGCCAACCCGTGGGCCAGGAGCTGGTGGTGGGCAGCGGGCAGGGCCTCGAACATCAAAGTGCGGCCGGGGGCGTGGGTGCCCAGCGCGTAGCCGAAGACCGTGTGGACGAAGGGCTCGTTGAGGGTGATCCACGTCGGGACGCGGTCGCCGAGGCGGTCGGCCATGACGGCGGCGTACTCGGCGAAGCGGTACGCGGTGTCGCGGTTGAGCCAGCCGCCCTCGTCCTCCAGCGCCTGTGGGAGGTCCCAGTGGAAGAGGGTGGGGAGCGGGGTGATGCCCGCTTCCAACAACGCGTCGACCAGGCGGTCATAGAAGGCGAGTCCGGCGGGGTTCACGGGCCCGGTACCAGTGGGCAGCACCCGCGACCAGGAGATGGAGAAGCGGTACCCGTCGAGCCCGAGCCCGCGCATCAGCTCGATGTCCTCGGCGTAGCGGTGGTAGTGGTCGCACGCCACCGCACCCGTGTGCCCGTCCCGGACGGCACCCGGGCGAGCCGCGAAGACGTCCCACACCGAGGGGCCGCGCCCGTCCTCGCTCACCGCCCCCTCGATCTGGTAGGCGGCGGTGGCGACACCCCAGCGGAACCCCGCCGGCAGGTCGAAGCGGTCCGGCATGACAGCCTCCTGACGCAAACGCGAGGAGGACTCATGTTACCGGTGCGGCACCGAAACACCAGAGGAGACCCGCAGCCGCCGGAGATCGGGTCCTTGAAGACGGCTCCTATCTCAGCACGGTCCACGCCGAGCAGGACCGCAAGGCCCGCCGCAACCCGGTGACCGCTCGGGTCATCGAGTACACCCTGGCCCGCACCGGCGAGGCCACGCTCTACCGGCTGATCACCACCCTCCTGGACCCGAAGCATGCACCGGCCGCCGAGTTGGCCGCGCTCTACACCCAGCGCTGGGAGATCGAGACCACCCTGGCCGAGATCAAGACCCACCAGCGCGGCCCCAGACTCGTCCTGCGCTCCAAGTGCCGAGCAGGAGGTCTACGGCCTCCTGCTCGTCCACTACGCAATCCGACAGTTGATGCACCAGGCCGCCCTGCACGAGGGCATCGAGATCACCGAACGCGTACTGCCCGAACGCCGCCAGCGGACCTGCCCCCGCGTCAACAAACGCAAGATGTCCAACTGGCCCCTCAAACGCGCCCACCACCGCAACTGGCCGCCGCCAGAATCGGCAACAGTCACCATCACCCAGCCAGGAACAACCTAAAGTCACTGGCATCGGGGCTAGGCCGTCTGACAGACAAGGACAGGAACCCGCGCCGGGAGGTCGACAACCTGCCTGCCGACGACGTCGCCCTCTCCGAAGGAGATCCTCGGCGCACCCTCACTCTTCGGCGATCCATTGAGCGAGGGAGATCAGAGTGGCTTCAACGCTGTTCGTCATGTAGTCGCGGAGTGAGTCGAGGTCGCCGCGGGTGGTGCCGAGCACCGGGTCGAGGCGCAGGAGCTGCCAGGACTGCTCGACGAGGGTTCCGCGTCCCTGGGGGCGGAAGGTCCAGCTCCACTGCACGATGCCGTCTTCGGCGCCGCCGACCACGAAGGTGAAGGCTTCGCCGGGGTCGGCTCGTACGACCTGGGAGCGGGTGGTCCATTGCCTGCCGTCCTTCTGATTGCGCCCGCTGAACCAGGCGCCTACCCGAGGCCCGGCGCCCTGGTCGAAGACGACGTCGGTCGCGTTGGGGCTCCAGCGGCTGATCGCGGACACGTCACTGACCAGGTCATAGACCCGGGTGGGTGGGGCATCGACCCATGCGCGTCGGGTGAAGGTGAAGCCCGCTGCGTCCAGAGCCTCGATGCGGTCGTGTTCACTGCTGATGGCGCTCACTGCGTCCTCCGGTGTGTGCGGGGTGGTGCCGGGTCGGCGACATCCACGTCACCAGCAGTCCCGCCGGAGAGCCAGACCGGCTGGTGCCTATCCACAGCTGGGTCAGGCTGAGCGTGTCGAGTCGACTCATACTCGGATCCATGACCGGAAAATCGCAGCTCGGGGACTTCTTGCAGGCTCGGCGCTCTCAGCTGCGTCCCGAGGATGTCGGGGTGCCCACCTATGGGGAGCGTCGGCGTGTGCCGGGCCTTCGGCGCGAGGAGTTGGCGCTGCTGGCGGGTGTGAGCGCCTCCTACTACACGCGGCTGGAGCAGGGGCAGTCGCTGAGCGCGTCGCCCGAGGTGCTGGACGCGATCGCGTCAGCTCTGCGGCTGGACGGCTCCGAGCGGCGATACCTGCATGACCTGGTGCAGGTGGACAGGCATCGCACTCGGGTCCGGCGGCCCGCACCGGAGCGCGTGACGGAGGCGACAAGTCAGTTGCTGGACGTGCTGGCTGACGTCCCCGCGATCGTGCTCGGCCGGCGCAGTGACGTGCTGGCGTGGAATCGCCTGGGCCACGCGCTGTTCGCCGGTCACCTGGACGGTGGCGCGCCGGACCTGTCGGCGCAGCGTCCCAACATGGCCAGACTGGTGTTCCTCGACGGTCATACCCGCGACCTGTACGCGGACTGGCCGAGCAAGGCCAGGGCGGTGGTGGGGAACCTGCGCCTGATGGCGGCCCGGCACCCGCAGGACCCGGCGTTGCACGTGCTGCTGGGTGAACTGAGCGCCAAGAGCTCTGAGTTCGCCTCGATGTGGGCCGACCACCGGGTCAAGGCGTGCACCGTCGCCAGCTACGAGATGCGCCACCCGCTGGTCGGCCCGCTGACCGTGGTCCAGCAGACCCTCAGTCAGGGGCCCGGCCCCAACATCGTGGTCGCCACCACGGAGGCCGAATCGCCCTCACGGGCCGCGCTGGCCCTCCTCGCCCAGGCCGTCGCCCAGAACACCATCCCGGCCGACCCGGTACGGACGGGGCCCCGGGTCGGCACCGCCTGACCCCGCACAACGCCACCGGGCGCTCGGCCGGCACCTGCGAGCACCCCTGCCCCACCCAGGCACGGCCGACGACCGGCCGCCGCCGCGAGCAGCCCCGGGGCCGCCCGGCCCCGAGCAGAATCCACCATTTCCCATCCGTGCGTCGGCGCGTTGCTGCCGCATGCCCGAAAACCAGTGAAGGAACCATGTTCAAGAAGCTCTCCAGGTCCGCTGTATCGGCGGCGCTCCTGGTCGCGGCCGCGGCCGCGGCAGTCAGCCCGGCGTCGGCGTCGGCCGCCTCCGCCCCGCTGAGCAGCGCACGAATCGCCGTGCACTTCGACCTGACCAAGGGTCAGACGCCGGAGAACATCGCCCTGGCACCAGGCGGCGCCGCATACGTCACCTTCGCCGAGGGCCGCCAGGTCGCCGAGATCTCCCCCAAGGGCACCATCCGGATCCTGGCCACCCTGCCCAAGCCCGCCGACGGGGGTATCCACACCCCGGCCCTGGGCTTCCCGCTGACCGTCGGCATCGTCCGTGCCCACGACGGCACCCTCTACTTCCTCTACGCCACCGGCACCCCCGACCTCACCGGCGTGTGGCGCCTGCGCCCCGGCGGCGAACCCCAGCGGATCGCCGCACTGCCCGCGGGCGGCCTGCCCAACGGCCTGGCCCTGGACCCTTGCACCCACACCCTCTACGTCACCGACTCCGTGCTCGGCACCATCTGGAGCGTGCCCACCACCGGCGGCACCCCCACCGCCTGGTCCACCGCCCCCGAACTGGCCCCCGCCGGGTTTCTCGGCGCCAACGGCCTGAAGATCCACAACGGCGCGCTGTGGGCCACCAACCTCGACAAGGGCACCGTCCTGCGCATCCCCATCCTCAGGGACGGGCGCGCCGGCGAGGTTCAGACCCGGGCCACCGGCCTGCCGGGGATCGACGACTTCGCCTTCACCGGCCACGGCGACCAGCTGCTGGCCGCCCTCAACGGCCCCAGCGAGGTCGCGCTCGTCCAGAGCGACGGCAGCCACTCCATCGTGCTGACCCCAGCCGACGGCCTGCAGAACCCCACCTCCATCGCCCTGCGCGGCGACACCGTCTACGTGCTGAGCGCCGCGTACGTCACCACCAAGGACCCCAACCTGATCCGCGCCCACCTGAACCACTAGCACTCCGCCACCCGCAACCGCACCCCCGGGGAAGCACACCAGCCCCCCGGGCCGCCCCGCTCTGCCGACACCGGGGCCGGCCCGTCACGGCCGCCCCCGGCCCACCGAGAAACCCGCACATCAGGAGCAGACCATGAAGAACACGCACGAGCTCGAACTCGGCGCCGTCACCGTCACCCGCATCGAGGAGATGCACGGTCCGATCATGCCTCCGGACCAGTTCTTCCCCGACCTGCCCGAGCATGCCTGGCAGGATCACCGCGCGATGCTGGTGCCCGACCACCTGGGTGCCGACGACGCCATGGTCACCATCGCGATGCAGACCTGGCTGCTGCGCAGCGAGGGCAGGACCATCCTGATCGACACCGGCGTCGGCAACGACAAGACCCGCCCGGCCGTAGCTGGATGGGACCACCTTCGGCTGGACTACCTCGGCAACCTCGCTCGCGCCGGTGTGCGGCCCGAGGACGTCGACCTGGTGGTCAACACCCACCTGCATGTCGACCACGTCGGCTGGAACACCCGCCTGACCGACGGTGCCTGGGTGCCCACGTTCCCGAACGCCACCTACCTGATGCCCAAGGCCGACTTCGAGTTCTGGAACCCGGCGAACAACCCGGACATCGCCGGCAGCGTCAACGAGAACGTGTTCGAGGACAGCGTCGCCCCCGTGCACGCCGCAGGCCAGGTCCAGCTGTGGGAGCACAGCCACGCCATCGACGGCAGTCTGCGCCTGGAAGCAGCCCCAGGCCACACGCCCGGATCCAGCGTCGTCAAGCTTCAGTCCGGTAGCGACCGGGCCCTGTTCGCCGGCGACCTGATACACACCCCCCTGCAGGTCATGCACCCCGACCACAACAGCTGCTTCTGCCAGGACCCGGCCCAGGCCCGCACCAGCCGCCGCAAGCTGCTCGGCTGGGCCGCCGACACAGGCGCCCTCGTGCTGCCCGCGCACTTCAGCGGCCACAGCGCCCTGGAAGTCGAGCACAAGGGCAGCGGATTCGTGATCAAGAACTGGGCTCCGATCACCCGGTACTGACCGCGACCTCGCCCCGGCCGCCGCTCCGGCCACCCCGGAGCGGCGGCATCCACCTGTGCAACCAGCACCAAGGAGATCCGAGATGGCACCCGCCGATCCCGCCACCGTCACCACCACCTCGGGCCGGATCCACGGCCGCCGCCACGAACACGGCACGGTCTTCCTCGACGTGCCCTACGCCGCCCCGCCCCTTGGACGCACGCGCTTCGCCGCGCCGAGCCCGCACGAACGGTGGACCGGGATCCGTGACGCGACGCGGCCGGGTCCGACCGCACCCCAGCCCACCCGGGACTCCTTCGGCACCCTCGACATGTCGCCCTACTTCGGCCCTGGCTGGCAGCGCGGCGATGACTACCTCACCATGAACATCTGGGCCCCGCAACAGGACGAACCGGCCCGGCCGGTCATGGTGTTCGTGCACGGCGGAGGCTTCGTCGCCGGCTCCAGCCGTGCACCGCTCTACGACGGAACGGCTTTCGCGCGCGACGGCGTCGTACTGATCACCGTCAACTACCGCCTGGGCATCGCCGGCTTCCTGCACCTGCCCGACGCCCCGGACAACCGCGGAATGCTCGACATCCTCGCCGCCCTGCACTGGATCCAGGAGAACGTCACCCGCTTCGGCGGCAACCCCGGCAACGTCACCCTCTTCGGCCAGTCAGCCGGAGCCATCATCGTCGGCGGCATCCTCGCCGACCCGGCCTCCTCCGGCCTGTTCCGACGAGCGATCATCCAGAGCGGCACCGGCACCGGCGCCTTCACTCCCGACCAAGCCGGCATCGTCACCGCGGCCCTCGGACGCGAGTTGGACCTCGAACCCACCGCCAAAGCCCTGGCCGACATCCCCGACGAGCGCCTCGTTTCCGTCACGGCCGACCTGACCGGCCTGGACCTGCGCACGTCCACCCACCACGACCCGCTCGGCGGTATCACCTCCTTCAGCCTGGTCAACGAGCACCAGCCGGCCACCGCGGTCGCCACCGGCCGGGGCAGCGAGGTCGACCTGCTGATCGGTGCCAATCTCGACGAGGGCAGTCTCTACCTGGCCCCGTTGGGACTCCTGGCGAGCACCACCGAAGCCGAACTCCTGGACACCGCCGCAAAGTTCCACCCCGACCCCGACAAGGCCGTCCGTGCCTACCGAGCACGGCACCCGTCCGCCTCGGCCGCCGAGCTGCGCACCACCATCCTCGGTGACGGTCTGTTCACAACCGGCACCCGGCAGATGGCCGCCGCACACGCGAGCGCCGCGGCCGGACACACATACTGCTACGAATTCGTCTGGCGCTCCGACGCAGTCGACGGGCGACTGGGCGCCAGCCATGTCATGGAGCTGCCGTTCGTCTTCGACCACCTGTCCCTGCCATCACTGCGCGGCCCACGAGGGCTCCTCGGCACCACCGAACCGTCCGCTCCTCTGGCCACCCGTATCCACCGATCGTGGATACGGTTCGCTGAGACCGGCAATCCCGGCTGGCCCGTCCACGAACCGGCCACGGGCCACGTCCAGCACATCGGCGTCACCTGACCGCCAACCGCGGGCAACGGCGCCGCGCGCTGATCCGACAAGAGAGACCGGACAGGACCTAGTACGTGCTAGAAGTCTTGCGGGGCTCCCGAATCCGGTCGCCGGCGGGCCGGGTCGCAAACGCTACCCGCCGGTGGGCCCGCCACAGCATCAGCCGTGCCATGTACGGGTGGACGCGGCGTACCACCGCGAAGTAGAGCCGGCCGCGCGTGTTGTGGAGCCGCACGGCGGTGGCCAGCGTCACGGAGTCGTCGTCGACCAGGACCGAAGAGCGGAAGTCCAGGTGGGAAGCATCCTTGCCGACCAGCAGCTCGCGGTCGGTGGCACCGTGTTCGGGGAGGGGCAGGACGTGCCGCCAGGCCTGCGGGTCGCGGTCCATCCCGGGGCTGAGCGGCATGCGCCAGGCGTCGGTGAAGTCGGGGCGCTCGACGGCGTCATGCAGCAGGCGGGCGTCGGCGGGGACGGGGACGGCGGCCGGGCGCGCCCAGAAGAGGCGGTTGACGAGCAGGGCGCGGGGCGAGCGATGGGCCGGTGGGTGGGGCAGGGTGCCGACGGCGGCCCGTTCGACGTTGTCGAAGATCTCCTCGACCATCGTGTCATGCACGGGCTCGATCGTCAGCTTGAAGAGGGCGAACGCCCCGGTGCCCATGGTCACTTCGAGGATGTGGGAGACCTGGCAGCGGTCCGGCCCGAGGGGTTCGACGTCGAGCCGGTGGTAGCCGACGCCGAGCGCCTCGTCAGTGATGTCGAACCGGACGGAGCGCCCGGGCTCGTAGGCGGTGACCCGGTAGCGGACCCGGCCGTGGCCGCCGTCGGCGCCGACGGCGAGCGGACCGTCGAGGACCATGGCGGGCCAGACCGGGGTGGGGAAGAGGCGGTCGTCGGGCGCGGAGAGCCGGTCGACGAGGGCGCCGACGGTCTCGGCCGGGGCCTGGACGATCCTCTGGTGGACGTTGCGTACCGTGCGCGCACTGCGCATGACCACACCTCCATACGGGAGCGTATGTTTTTCCATACGGTACCGTACGGAACATGCGTGAGTCTCGGCCCACCAAGGAACGACGCACCCGCCAGCGCCTCACTGCCGACGACTGGGCGGACGCGGCCCTGGCCGCGCTCGCCGAACGCGGCATCGCCGGAATCGCGGTGGAACCCCTCGCGGCGAGCCTGGGCGCCACCAAGGGCAGCTTCTACTGGCACTTCGCCAACCGCGACGCGCTCGTCGCGGCGGCCCTCGCCCGCTGGGAGGAGGTATCCACCGAGCGGATCATCCGGGCGTTGGAGGCATCCGAACCCGACCCCGCTGCCCGCCTCGGCGCGCTCCTGCGCGGGGCAACCGCCTCGGCCTCCGAGGAGCCCCTGGAGGTACGACTGCTCGCCGCGAGCGATCACCCCGAGGTCGCTGCGGCCCTCGCCCGCGTCACCGAGCGCCGGGTCGGCTACCTCGCCCACCTCTTCGAACTGCTCGGCTTCCCGCCGCCCGTGGCCCACCAGCGCGGCTTCCTCCTCTACACCAGCTACGTGGGCCACGCCCAGCTGGCCCACGCGGCCCCGAGCACTGTCCCAGCCGACCCCGCATATCTGTCCGCAGCCCTGGAGGCGCTCCTCAAGCGGTGACCTGGGCCGCCCACTGCGACTCGCGACACCGGGCCGCACCCGTCACCAAGGCAGCTCACCGCCCCAGATACCCGCGCCGAGGAACCGGCCGGGGCACGGCCAGTGACGACGGCGACGGTGAAGACCATGCAGGCGAGGAGGCGGAAGATCACGATCCACAGCAGGAGTACTAGGAGCAATGCCACTGACTTAACAGCGATCGCGAGCCGCTGACCTGTGGCGATGCTTCGGGCAGAGGGCCGCGGCAGAACGCAAAGTCACCGGCATTGGGCCGAGGCCGTCGGCAGCGGAACCTTCGGGATGCGGTGAGGCTGGGAGCGCGTCGGCACGATCGGATCCTCGCCCGGCCACCATCCCAGCATCAGGCCGGCCCCCGGGCGCCCGCGAGCGGCACGGCACGTGGACGAGGCCGCGGGCCCTGATCAGCGGCGCTCGGAGTCAGAGTTTGAACATCGCGGTGTACGGCGGGGTGATGCGCTCCTGCTGCGATCCGAAGTCGACAAGTACCGCGATGTCGCCGTCGCCTTCGAGGCCGATGACCCGGCCGAGGCCGTAGCTGTCGTGAGTGACGCGGTCGCCTACGGCGAACCGTTTGGGTGGCGCCTCGACCCTGGCTTTGAAGGGACTGGTGGGCAGGTGTCGCCGGACTGCTGCTGATTTCGTCATTGCGTCCAGTATGCGCCGGGAACCGTGGGAGCGGGCCCTGCGGGAGGACTCCGATTCGGACGGAAATTCGAGTCGCGGCGTTCGTCGTCTCCGCTGTTGCCGATGGCGGTCGACGTGGTTGGCCGCCCGCGACCGG
>NZ_JBEXKB010000060.1:0-52855 GCF_040609455.1 Kitasatospora sp. NPDC004669 | reverse complement strand
TCGGGGTGGGGGGCGGCGGGGCGGCCCCCTGCCCCCCCCCCGTCGCGGGGGGGCGCGGGGCGCCCCCCCCCCCCCCCCCCCGGGCCCGTCCCGTTTCCGTCAGAGGTCCAGCACCGCCCGCAGCGCCGCCGCCACCTCGGCCTCCGGGTCGTCGACCGGGCCGGGCGAGCGCCAGGCGACGAAGCCGTCCGGGCGCACCAGCAGCGCGCCGTCCGGGCCGATGCCGTGCAGGGCGGCGAAGTCCGCGCCCGGCTCGGGGGCCAGGTCCTCCTCGGCGCCGTTGCCGATCCGGTAGGCGTCCAGCGGGACGGCCAGCCGGTCGGCCGCCCGCCGGGCGCCCCGCTGCCAGGCCGTACCCGCAGGACCGGTGAGCAGCACCATCGCCTGCTCGTACAGGTCCAGCGTGGACAGCCGGACGCCCGCGCGCAGCAGCCACTGGTGCGGGGCGCGGCTGCCCGGCTCGCCGGCGGACTCGAACGTCTCCGGGACGACCGCGCCGGACGGGTCCGTGCCGAGCACCGCGCCCTTCGGGTAGCGGTAGCCGAGCGCGACCGCCAGCACCCCGGCCTGACGGCCGACGCCCGGGACCACCGCGTAGCCGGGGTGGCTGTGCTCGGCGGAACGGGCCGAGGCCCGCTCGCTGGTCACCAGGGCGACGGGGCGGCGCTCCTGCCCGTACGTCTCCAGCAGGCCGGGCCCGGCCCAGCCGCACAGCACCGCGGCGAGCTTCCAGGCCAGGTTGTGGGCGTCCTGGATGCCCGTGTTGGAGCCGAAGGCGCCGGTCGGGGACATCTCGTGGGCGGAGTCCCCGGCGAGGAAGACCCGCCCCGTGCCGTAGCGCTCGGCCACCCGTTCGGCGGCGTGCCAGGGCGCCTTGCCGGTCACCTCGACGTCCAGCTCCGGCAGGCCGACGGCGGTGCGGATGTGCCCCTCGCAGCGCTCGTCGGTGAAGGCCTCCAGCGGCTCGCCGTGCTCGGGGTGCCAGGGCGCGTGGAAGACCCACTCGCTCTGGTTGTCCACCGGCAGCAGCGCGCCGTCCGCCTCCGGGTTGGTCAGGTAGCAGGCGATGAAGTGCCGGTCGCCGACCACCTCGGCCAGCCGCTTGGCCCGGAAGGTGATGCTGACGTTGTGGAACAGCTCACCCTTGCCGGTCTGGCCGATGCCCAGCCGCTCGCGGACCGGGCTGCGCGGGCCGTCCGCCGCGACCAGGTACTCCGAACGCACCACCCGCTCCTCGCCGGTCTCCCGGCTGCGCAGCACCGAGGTGACACCGTCCGCGTCCTGCGCGAAGGAGACCAGCTCGGTGCTGAACCGGACGTCTCCGCCGAGCTCGCGGGCTGCCCGCAGCAGCACCGGCTCCAGGTCGTTCTGGCTGCACAGGCACCAGGAGCTGGGGCTGAACCGGGCCAGCTTGCCGCCCGGGTCGATCTCCCGGAACAGCCACTCCTGGTCCACGCCGGTCAGTGAGGGCGCCTGGAGGATGCCGTGGTTGGGGGCCAGCACCGAGGCCGCCTCACGGATCGCCGGCTCGATCCCGGCCCCCCGGTACAGCTCCATCGTGCGGACGTTGTTGCCTCGCCCGCGCGGGTGATGCGAGGTGTCGGCGTGCTTCTCGACCAGCAGGTGCCTCACACCCAACCGACCGAGGAACAGCGAGGCCGACAGCCCGACCAGGGAACCGCCCACGATCAGGACCGGCACCCGGTCGTCAACCTTCGGATTCATCAATTGCTCCACCCTGTAAGGGGATTCCGCGGCCCGGCGACTGGACTCGGTGCCGCCCTCGACGGGCCCGCTCAGCCGGGGGCCCCGCTCTTCCATCCCCCGCCCGGGGCGGGCTGTGCCGCCTCTTCGCCCGGATGGCCCGCAAATCTCGCGCCGCGCCCGGTCGGCCGCTCACGATCGACCTCAGGCCTGGCGCCGACTGCCCCGGGCCGACCGCCACCGCAACTGCCTCCCCCAGGCCGGGAGGACCCCGGCAGACGCGGCCGTCACGGCCCGCCGCGTGCGGCCCAGAGCAGAAAGTGGATCATGACAACTCTGTCCGAACCGCAGCCGAAGCAGCACGAAGAGCTCGACACCCGGCTGAGGGTGGTGCTGATGCTGGAGATCCGGGACGGCGCCCAGCAGCGCTTCCTCGACGTCTACGAGCAGCTGCGCCACCAGGTGGCCGCGGTGCCCGGCCATGTCAGCGACCAGCTGTGCCAGTCGATCAACGACCCCCGCCAGTGGCTGATCACCAGCGAGTGGAAGGACCAGGAGACCTTCCTGCAGTGGGTGGACAGCCCGGCCCACCGCGAGATGGTCCAACCGATGCACAGCTGCGTCAGCGACAGCTTCCGCTCGCTGCGGTACGCCGTCCTGCGCGAGACCTCGGCGGCCGGCTCCACCGGCACCCGGGCCCCGATGGAGGTCCCGCCCGGGCTGCCGCGCAGCGCGCCCGCCGGGCACGCCGGCCCGCCGAAGGCCGACCCGGGCCCGGACGGCGTGATCCGCCACGCGCTGACCTTCACCGTCAAGCCCGGCAGCGAGTCCGAGGTGGCCCGGATCCTGGCCGGCTACGCCTCCCCCAAGGCCGAGGTGGACGAGCGCACCCGGCTGCGCCGCACCTCGCTGTTCATGCACGGCAACCGGGTGGTCCGGGCCGTCGAGGTGGTCGGCGACCTGGGCGACGCGCTGCGCCACGTGGCGATGCAGCCCGAGGTGCGGGCGGTCGAGGAGGAGATCAACCCGTACCTGGAGGAGGCCCGCCAGCTGGGCGACCCGATGGCCGCCCGCGCCTTCTTCGCCAAGGCGGCGCTGCCCGCCAAGCACCAGGCGATCGCCAGCTCCCCCGCCTCCGGGCGACTGCACCGGCACGCCGTGCTGTACCCGGTCCGCCCGGGCCGGGGGCAGGCCGTCGCCGAGCTGCTCTTCGACCACGACAACCTCGCCACCGCCGACCCGACCGGCCCGGTCGCGGCGGCCACCGTCTTCCAGCGTGAGGACACCGTGGTGCGCCTGGTCGACCTGCGGGTGCCGGCCGAGGCCGAGCCGGCCGCCGCCCTCGGCGTGGCGGGCGAGCAGGAGGCCGCCGAGCTCGCCCGACTGCTGGACCTGGGCCCGCGGAGCGACCTGCGCACCGTCGCCGGCCTGAGCGCGTTCCTCGCCGCCCGCGCCATGAACCCGATCACCGACCGCAGCTCGCAGGACAACTGACGCCAGTCAACTCTTCCGGAGGAAAGCCATCATGACCACGCAGTACCCACGGATCGTCAACGTCGACGAGGCTCCGGAGAACCGCCGCCACGGTGCCGAACTGCGCACCATGCTCACCCCGACCAGTTGCGGGGCGACCAGCGGCTTCATGGGCCTGGCGATCGTCCAGCCCGGGGAGCGGATCGGCGAGCACTACCACCCGTACTCCGAGGAGTTCGTGTTCGTCGTCCACGGCGACCTGGAGGTGGACCTGGACGGGAAGACCCGGCGGCTCAAGCCCGACCAGGGCCTGATGATCCCGATCAACATGCGGCACCGCTTCCGCAACGTCGGCGACACCGCGGCCCGGATGGTCTTCCACCTCAGCCCGCTCGCCCCGCGCCCCGACCTCGGCCATGTGAGCACCGAGGAGACCGCCGCCTCCGACCCGCCGGAACACGCCAAGGTGACCTCGTGACACGGCGGGTCGCCGTCACGGGGATCGGTGTGGTCGCGCCCGGAGGGATCGGGATCCCCGCCTTCTGGGATCTCCTGACCGCCGGCCGCACCGCCACCCGGGGCATCACCCTGTTCGACCCGGCCGGGTTCCGCTCCCGGATCGCCGCCGAGTGCGACTTCGACCCGGCGGCCCACGGACTGACCCCCGAGGACGTCCAACGGGCGGACCGCTACGTGCAGTTCGCGATGGTCGCGGCCGACGAGGCGATCGCCGACGCCGGGCTGGACCTGGCCGCCGAGGACCCGTGGCGGGTCGCCGTCTCGCTCGGCACCGCCGTCGGCGGCACCACCCGACTGGAGCACGACTACGCCCTGGTCAGCTCCGCCGGCGCGCGCTGGGACGTGGACCACCGGCAGGCCGAGCCGCAGCTGCACCGGGCCTTCGCCCCCAGCACGCTGGCCTCCGCGGTGGCCGAGCGGGTCGGCGCGCACGGCCCGGTGCAGACCGTCTCCACCGGCTGCACCTCCGGCCTGGACGCGATCGGCTACGGCTTCCAGGCGGTCGAGGAGGGACGCGCCGACATCTGCGTCGCCGGCGCCTCCGACTCCCCGATCTCCCCGATCACCGTCGCCTGCTTCGACGCCATCAAGGCCACCAGCGAGCGCAACGACGACCCGGAGCACGCCTCCCGCCCCTTCGACGCCCACCGGGACGGCTTCGTCCTCGGCGAGGGCGGCGCCGTTCTGGTGCTGGAGGAACTGGAGCACGCCCGTCACCGGGGCGCCCGGATCTACGGCGAGGTCGGCGGCTTCGCCACCTTCGGCAACGCGTACCACATGACCGGCCTCACCAAGGAGGGGCTGGAGATGTCCCGGGCGATCGACCACGCGCTCGACCACGCCCGGGTCGACCGCACCGACGTCGACTACGTCAACGCGCACGGCTCGGGCACCAAGCAGAACGACCGGCACGAGACTGCCGCGGTCAAGCGCTCGCTGGGCGGTCACGCCTTCGAGACGCCGATGAGCTCGATCAAGTCGATGGTCGGGCACTCGCTCGGCGCGATCGGCGCCATCGAGGTGGTCGCCTGCACCCTGGCGCTGGCCCACGGCGTGGTGCCGCCGACCGCCAACTACGAGACTCCGGACCCGGAGTGCGACCTCGACTACGTGCCGCGCACCGCGCGCGAGCTGCCGCTGAGCCATATCCTCTCGGTCGGCAGCGGATTCGGCGGATTCCAGTCCGCCGTCGTGCTCAACAGGACGGGGTGAGTTCCATGACGTCACGTCAGCAGGGCCGCCGGGCGGTGGTCACCGGCCTCGGCGTGGTGGCGCCGAACGGTGTCGGGGCCGACGCCTTCTGGAAGGCCACCAGGCAGGGCGTGAGCGTCCTCGACCGGATATCCCGCGAGGGCTGCACCGATATTCCGCTCAAAATCGCGGGCGAGGTACGTGAGTTCGATCCCCAGTCGGTGATCGACAGCCGCTTCCTCGTGCAGACCGACCGGTTCACGCACTATGCGATGGCCGCCGCCGACCTGGCGGTGGCGGACGCCGGCTTCCGGCCCGACTCCGAACAGCCCTTCGCGGTCGGCGTGGTGACCGCGGCCGGCTCCGGCGGCGGCGAGTTCGGCCAGCGCGAGCTTCAGCAACTCTGGGGCAAAGGGCCGAAGTTCGTCGGACCGTACCAGTCCATCGCCTGGTTCTACGCGGCCAGCACCGGCCAGATCTCGATCCGCGGCGGCTACAAAGGCCCGTGCGCAGTGGTTGCCAGCGACGAGGCCGGCGGCCTGGACGCCCTCGCGCACGCCGCCCGCTCGATCAAGCGCGGCACCGACACGGTGGTCGTCGGCGCCGCCGAGGCCCCGCTGGCGCCGTACTCGATGGTCTGCCAACTCGGCTACCCGGAACTGAGCCTGGCCGACCAACCCGACGCGGCCTACCTGCCGTTCACCGCGCAGGCCTGCGGCTTCGCCCCCGCCGAGGGCGGCGCGATGCTGCTGCTGGAGGACGAGGAGGCGGCCCGGCGGCGCGGAGCCAACGTCCGGGCGCACCTGGCCGGACACGGCGCCACCTTCACCGGGGCCTCCCGCTGGGAGGAGTCCCGGGAGGGGCTGGCCGCCGCGATCCGGATCGCACTGGACGAGGCCCGGACGGCACCCGAGGAGATCGACGTGGTCTTCGCCGACGCGCTCGGCGTCCCCACCGCCGACCGGGCCGAGGCCCTCGCGCTGGCCGACGCGCTCGGCTCGGCCGTCGAGAGCGTCCCGGTCACCGCTCCCAAGTCCGGAACGGGGCGGGCCTACTGCGGCGCCCCGATGCTGGACGTGGCCGCCGCCGTACTGGCCATGGAGGACGGCGTGCTGCCGCCCACCCCCAATGTCACCAAGGTCTGCCACGACCTCGCCCTGGTGACCGACCACGCCCGCCCGGCCGAGCTGCGCACCGCGCTGGTGCTCAGCCGCGGGCTGATGGGCTCCAACTCCGCGCTGGTGCTCCGGCGCGGGGACCAGCCCTGATCCACTACACCTTTCGAAGGGACACCCCGTGAGCAACACCCTCAGCTATCCCGAGCTGGCCGCCCTGCTCCAGGCCCGGGCCGGCGTCACCGTCGACCCCGGCGACCTGCAGCAGCCGGGCGCACTGTTCGACGAGTTCGGCGTCGACTCGCTCGGGCTGCTCGGCATCGTCGGCGAGTTGGAGAACCGGCACGGCCTCAAGGTCACCTCCGGTGCCGAATCCGCCAAGACCCCGGCCGAGTTCGTGGAGCTGGTCAACACTTCCCTCGCCGTGAAGGCTGGTGCCTGAGATGCCCGGACACACCGACAACGAGATCGTCATCAACGCCCCGCTCGACCTGGTCTGGGAGATGACCAACGACCTGGAGAACTGGCCTGACCTGTTCAGCGAGTACGCCTCGGTCGAGGTCCTGGAGCGCGAGGGCGACCGCGTGCAGTTCCGGCTCACCATGCACCCGGACGAGAACGGCATGGTGTGGAGCTGGGTCTCCGAGCGCACCACCGACAAGCCCTCGCTCGCGGTCAACGCCCGCAGGGTCGAGCCCGGCCCGTTCGAGTTCATGGAGATCCGCTGGGAGTACGCGGAGGTCCCGGCCGGCACGAAGATGCGCTGGATCCAGGACTTCGCGATGAAGCCCACCGCCCCGGTCGACGACGAGGGCATGGTCAACCACATCAACAGGAACTCCCGGATCCAGATGCAGCTGATCCGCGAGAAGGTCGAGAAGCGGGCGGCCGAGCGATGACCGGAACCCACCGCGCCCTGATCGTCGCCCGGATGAAGCCCGGGGCGGCCCCGGACATCGCCGAGGTGTTCGCCGACTCCGACCGGGGCGAACTGCCGCACCTGATCGGCGTCACCGGCCGCAGCCTCTTCCAGTTCGGCGACGTCTACCTACACCTGATCGAGGCGGACCGCCCGCCGGGCCCGGCCGTCGCCAAGGTCCTCGGCCACCCGGAGTTCCGGGCCGTCAGCGACCGCCTGACCGCCTTCGTCCAGGCCTACGACCCGGCCACCTGGCGCGAGCCGAAGGACGCGATGGCGCGCGAGTTCTACCGCTGGGAGCGCTGACCTCCCGCTCCCCGCATGGGCCCGCCCCCGGCCGTACGCCGGGGGCGGGCCCATGTCCGTACCACCCCGCGCCCGCACCGATTCACCCGGATCACCGGGGCACGCGGGTGAACATGGCCGGGACTCCACCCGAAGAGCGCACTGTCCGTACCGGTGCCGCCACGCTCCGGTGGCAGGCGGCCTCGCGGTGGTTGACGGTAGATCAGGCACCACTGTCCGCGGGTCCCTTTGACCGGCACCGTGCCGGCGGTCGCGGACGCTTGCGCCGGAAGGATCATCCTCATGCGTTCTGCACGCGCACTGCTCGCCGGGGCGGCCGTCACCGCCGTCCTGACCGTCGGCACCCCCATGGCCTTCGCCGACGGCTTCTCCGACCAGGGCAAGAACCTCACCTGGCAGGAGAAGCAGTCCGACAAGGGCTCCGACGGCCGCGGGAACGAAGGCGGCCGCGGGAACGAAGGCGGCCGGGGCAACGAAGGCGGCCGCGGGAACGAAGGCGGCCGGGGCAACGAAGGCGGCCGCGGGAACGAAGGCGGCCGGGGCAACGAAGGCGGGGGTGAGGACCACAAGTCCCCGCACGGCGGCGTGCACACCGGCGGCGGCGGTATGGCGCTGTCCGGCGGCGGCCTGGCCTCCGGCGCGGTACTGCTGCTCGGCGGCCTCGGGGCCGGCGCCGTGGCGCTGCGCCGCAGCCGTCGCACGAACGGCGCGGCCGCCGTCTGAGCCCGCCACCGCCGCCTCTGGGCGCCTCTCCCCGACCGGGGTGGGGCGCACGGGGGCGGCGAGCCGTTGCGGAACCGGTTCCAGCGGTTCCGGCGGTTCAGCGCTTGCCGCGGTGCCAGCGGTTCCAGCGGAGGACTTCTAGCGGAGGACAGGAATGACGGGCGCTCCCGGCTCTGGAATGCCCCGGCTGCTGCGCGCGGGGATGGGCGCGGCAACGGTCGGTCTGCTGCTGCTCTACAACTCGATGGGCTCCCGGCCGAGCGGCGACTCGGTCGTCGGCCAGGCCGCTCCCCCGGCGGTCGTCGCACCCGCCGTCCCGGGGCCGTCGGCATCCGCCGGCGCCACCGCGACGGCCTCCCGGGCGGCCGCGCCGGCCGCGCCGGGCTCGCCGGTGCTCAAGCCGTCCAAGCCGACCCGGCTGCGGATCCCGCAGATCGCGGTGGACGCACCGTTCACCGAGTTGACCCTCAACCCGGCCGGCCAGCTCAATGCCCCACCGCCGGACGAGAAGAACCTGGTCGGCTGGTACCGGGACGGCGTCACCCCGGGTGAGCGCGGCAGCGCGGTCGTCGCCGGGCACGTCGACACCACCAAGGGCCCGGCGGTGTTCCTGCTGCTGAGCATGCTGCGGCCGGGCAACAAGGTCGAGGTGAGCCGGGCGGACGGCACGGTCGCGGTGTTCACGGTCGACTCGGTGGAGACCTTCGCCAAGAAAGCCTTCCCGGACCAGAAGGTGTACGGGAAGACCCCGGACGCCCAGCTGCGGCTGATCACGTGTGGCGGCGCCTACGACAAGAAGCACAAGGACTACATGGACAACGTGGTGGTCTTCGCCCACCTGGAGTCCTCGCACAAGGCCTGACCGACAACGCCAACGGCCGCTGCCACCCCGGGAGTCGGGGAGCAGCGGCCGTTCGGTGTGTCGGGTCAGCCGCGGACGACGGCCTCGAAGGCGTGCAGGTACGGGTTGACCGGGCGTACGGCGGTGACCTCCAGGCCGGCCTCTGCCATCAGGCCGACCATGCTCTCCTCGGAGTGCTTGGCGCCGCCGACGTTGAGCATCAGCAGCAGGTCCATCGCGGTGGTGAAGCGCATCGACGGGCTGTTGTCGACCAGGTTCTCCACCACCACGACCCGGGCACCGGGGCGGGCCGCGGCGACCACGTTGGCGAGGGTGCGGCGGGTGCTCTCGTCGTCCCACTCCAGGATGTTCTTGATGATGTAGAGGTCGGCGTGGACCGGGATCTCCGTCCGGCAGTCGCCGGGCACCAGGCGGGCGCGGGTGGAGAAGGAGCCGCCGTCCTGCAGCCGGGGGTCGGCGCCGGCCACCACCTTGGGCAGGTCGAGCAGGGTGCCGTGCAGCGCCGGGTGCTTCTCCAGCAGGCTGGCCAGTACGTGGCCCTGGCCGCCGCCGATGTCGGCGACCGAGTCGATGCCGGTGAGGTCCAGGTACTCGGCGAAGTCCTGGGCGGACTGGCGGCTGGAGGTGGTCATCGCCTTGTCGAAGACCTTGGCCGAGTCGCCCGCGTCGCTGTGCAGGTAGTCGAAGAACTCCTTGCCGAACAGCTCGGGGAAGACGTTGCGGCCGGAGCGGACCGCCTCGTCCAGCTTCGGCCAGGCCTCCCAGGTCCACGGCTCGGTGCACCAGAGGGAGATGTAGCGCAGGGAGTTGGGGGCGTCCTCGCGCAGCAGGCGGGACATCTCGGTGTGCTCGAAACGGTCGTCGGAGGTCTCGGCGAAGATCCCGTAGCAGGTGAGCGCGCGCAGCAGGCGGCGCAGCTGGCGGGGTTCGGTGTCGAGCTCGTCCGCGAGTTCGGTGACGTCGGCCGGGGTGGCGCCGAGCACGTCCGCGACGCCGAGCCGGGCGGCCGCGCGGACGGCGGCGGCGCAGGCGGCGCCGAAGACGAGCTCGCGCAGGCGCATCTCGGCGTGGGAGACGGTGTTGGCGGGTGCAGTGGTCATGGGCGGTCCCTGTGGGTGTGTGGGGCTCGGGTCTGCGGGGGCTTCGGGTCTGCGGGGCTCAGCAGCGGCCGGACGGCTGGGAGACCGAGCAGGTGTTGCGGCTGTAGGCGTTGTCGGTGCCGGTGTCGCGGTCGGCGAGGTCGGCCGGGCCGTTGCCGCTCAGGTGGTTGTCGGCGATGGTCGCCCGGGTGTTGGGGATGCCGACGACGCTCTTGAAGAGGACGATGCCGCCGGAGAAGTCCGAGGTGCCGGCGTTGTCGTGGATCTCGTTGTCGGTCACCCGGGTGTCCTCGGTGCCGGTGAGCACGATGCCGGCGCCCTGGACCGCACCCAGGCGTGGGTTGGCCGGGCAGAACTTGTTGTTGGCGACCACCCGGTTGTGCCGGACGTCCAGGTCCCCGGCGCGGGGCACGCCGTCGTCGCCGACCACGAAGACTCCCGCGCAGTTGCCGCTGATCTCGTTGCCCTCGACGGTCAGCACGCGCAGTCGGCGGACGGTGACGCCGACCCGGTTCCCGGTGAGCTCGTTGCCCGCGACGACGGTACCCCCGGTGTCGGGCGCGCCGCCCTTGCGGTAGGCGTAGTTCGCGAGGAAGACACCGGACTGGCCGTTGTCGGTCGCGCGGTTGCCGATGATGGCGGCCTTGGTGGACATCTCCTGGCTGATGCCCTGCTCGGCGTTGTCGTGGACGTAGGTGGCGCGGACGGTCAGGCGGGTGGTGCCGCCGGCGTCGATGCCGTTCTTGTGGAAGCCGGTGACGGCGAGGGCCTCGATCGTGACGTCGGACAGCGGGGCCTGCTCGGTGCCGACCACGCAGACGCCGTGCCCGGCGGTGGCGCAGGCGTTCTCCGTACCGTCCCCGGGGGTGATCACGCTGCGGGCGCCGACGCCGCGCAGGGTGAGGCCGGGGGTGGCGATGCGGACGCTGCCGCGGTAGGTGCCGGGGAGCAACTGGACGGTGTCGCCGGGCTTCGCGGCGTCGACGGCCCGCTGAATCGATTCGCCCGGCTGGACGAGGTGCAGGGTGCCGTCGGCGGCGTGGGCCGCGGGGGCGGCGGCCAGGGTGACGAGGGCGGTGGTCAGGGCGGTGGCGGCGGCGGTGGCCGCGGCGAGGTGGTGGACCCGACGCGTGGGCATGAGTGGTGACCTGTCTTTCGGCGCGCTCGGTGTGGCGGTGATGGAGGTGATCGGGGAGGTGGTCCGACGCGGTGCGTCCGACGCGGCGTGTGCGGGTGGTGACGGTCGGTGGATACGGCCGAGTCGACGGTATGGGCGCCCGGGTGAACCCGCCACCAGGGCTGGGCTGCGGGACTGACGGTGCGTCGGCCGCCGGAGGGACGCCCCGGCGTGGCGTGCATGGCCGCCGGGATGTCGGGCCGCCCGCTGCCGGGGCGGACGGGCCGCGCACCGGCCCCGTCCGGGCCCGTGACATCCTCGGGGCATGAGCACCGCGTCCGTACCGCCCGTCGCCACCGTCCGCAACCCGATCGGCGCCCACGTTCCGGTCGCCGCCCGCGGCCTGGCCGGGACGGGCCTGGCGTACGCGCGGAAGGTCGGCGCGGAGACGGTGCAGGTGTTCGTGGCCAACCCGCGGGGCTGGGCCACTCCCCCGGGCGATCCGGCGCAGGACGAGGAGTTCCGGACCGCCTGTGCCGAGCAGGGCATCCCGGCCTGGGTGCACGCGCCGTACCTGATCAACTTCGGATCGGACAATCCGACCACCCGCGAGCGCTCGGCGGACTCGCTGCGGCACTCGCTGCACCGCGGCCACGCGATCGGCGCGCTGGGCGTCGTCCTGCACACCGGCTCGGCGGTCGGCACGGCGCCCGGCGGCGGGTCGCGCCGGGCCGAGGCGATGGCGCAGGTCCGGGCGGACGTCCGGCCGCTGCTGAACGAGCTGGACGCGCTCGGCGAGGACGCGCCCTGGCTGCTGCTGGAGCCCACCGCCGGGCAGGGCAGCTCGCTCTGCTCGCGGCTGGAGCAGCTGGCCGAGTACGTGGAGGCGCTGGACGGGCACCCCAAGGTGGGCGTCTGCCTGGACACCTGCCACGCCTTCGCGGCCGGGCACGACCTGGCGGCACCCGGCGGGGTGACGGCCGCGCTCGACGCGCTGGCCTCGGCCGCCGGTCCGGGCCGGCTGCGGCTGATCCACGCCAACGACTCGGAGGACGTGGTCGGCGCCCGCAAGGACCGGCACGCCAACATCGGCGCGGGGATGATCGGCGCGGAGCCGTTCCGGGAACTGTTCGAGCACCCGCAGACGGCCGGGGTACCGCTGCTGGTGGAGACCCCGGACCGCAAGCACGGCGGGGACGGCACGGGCCACGCGATGGACATCGCGGTGCTGAAGGAACTGCGCGAACGGGCGGCGGCCCGGGTCTGAGGCTGCCGGTCGGCCGGGGCGGTGGGCGACTGGAACGAGTCGTCGCCTCCGCTCCTGGCGGGCTGCCCCGCCCCCGACCCGGTGGCCGACCGCGCTGCCGTACGGACACTGCGGCAAGCGGGTGGTGCCCGCCCTGTGGGGTGCCGCTGATCGCGCTCGGCCCACCGGCCTGCGAGCTCATGGGCGCTGAGGACGACCAAGCGTCCGGCCGGCCGCCGGGCAGCGGTGAGCCCGGGGGCCGACGAGCGGCCTCCGGGCTCGGAGTGCAACGGATTCAGCAGTCGCAGTCGCTCTCGCTGTGCTCGTGGAAGTTGAACCACTTGGCGTGCGGGCCGACCAGGCCGACGCCCGCGGAGCCCGCCTCCAGGCTGTGCGAGGACGACTGCATCGGTGCGTGGCCCCACGCCATCGCCGAGGTCGGCGCCGCCACGACGGCACCGGCCACGGCAACGATCACGGCGAGCTTGCGGATGTTCCCACGAAACGACATCTGATGTCCTTTTGGTTCGTCTCTGGTCCTCAACCCGACTCCCCGAACGGCCGGTTCGACCGCTCGGCGGACCGGGCCGCGCCCCACCGGGGAGGCGCCGCGCCAAGGTTGGCACGCGAACACGCCGCCACGGGCGCGCGCCGCAACCGGGCTGGGGCATCCGGGTGACACATCTCCCCCGCGCGGCCGAACCACCGCACATCCGGTCGAACGGTCTTGCGAAGCGCGCCGGACGAGTGCCGGTCGGACCGGCGTTCGACCGCAAGTCTTGCGGTGCGACGGCGGGCTGCAAGAACAAATCCCATCGATTTGGTGCAAGGTGTCGCCCCATCCGAGCATGAACGGTCGCTCCACCGAGCGCGTGCAGGACCACGAAAGGCGCACCACCCTCATGCAGACCAGCCCCGCCGCACCCCGGCAGGCGACCCGACCGAGCGACCCGGAGACCCCGGACCAGGTCGATGCGAGACCCTCGAAGAACGGCCGCTTCGGGCTGCCGACCGCCACCGCCCTGGTGATGGGCAACATCATCGGCGGCGGCATCTTCATGATCCCGGCCGCCGTGGCGCCGTTCGGGACGGTCAGCCTGCTCGCCTTCGTCGTCCTCACCGTGGGCGCGATCGCGCTGGCACTGGTCTTCGGGCAGCTGGCCCGCCGCAACCCGCGCACCGGCGGGCCGTACGTCTACGCCCGTGAGGCCTTCGGGGACTTCGCCGGCTTCCTGTCGGCCTGGTCGTACTGGATCACCACCTGGGTCAGCAACGCCGCGCTCGCCGTGGCCGCCGTCGGCTACCTGGACGTGCTGGTGCCGATCAGCCACTCCACCGTGCTGAGCATCGCCGCCGCACTGGCCTTCCAGTGGCTGCCCGCGCTGGCCAACCTGGCCGGCACGAAGTATGTCGGCGCGGTCCAACTCGTCTCCACCGTCCTGAAGTTCATCCCGCTGGCGCTGGTCGCGGTGGGCGGGCTCTTCTTCTTCGACCCGAAGAACCTCGGGCCCTTCGACGCGAGCGGGCAGGGCTGGATGGGCGGCATGACGGCCGCTGCGGCGATCCTGCTGTTCAGCTACCTGGGCGTGGAGTCGGCCGCGATGAGCGCCGGTCAGGTCCGCGACCCGGAGCGCAACGTCGGCCGGGCCAGCGTGCTCGGCACCACCGGCGCGGCCGTGGTCTACCTGCTGGGCACCCTCGCGGTGTTCGGCACCGTCGCGCACGAGCAGCTGGTGCACTCCAGCGCGCCGTTCTCGGACGCCATGAACGGCATGTTCGGCGGTTCCTGGGGCGGCGCGGCGATCGCCGTCGCGGCGCTGATCTCGATGACCGGCGCGCTCAACGGCTGGACGCTGCTGGCCGCCCAGGCGCCGTACGCGGCCGCCCAGGACGGCCTGTTCCCGGCCGCCTTCGGAAAGGAGAAGCGCGGCGTGCCGACCTTCGGCGTGATCGTCAGCGTGGCCCTGGCCTCGGTGCTGACCGTCGCCAACTTCGCCAGCGGCGCCAAGGGCGCGTTCGACATGCTGGTGCTGGTCACCACCTTCACCGCGGTCGTCCCGTACCTGCTCTCCACCGCCGCTCAGCTCTACTGGCTGGTCCGGGGCGCCACCGACAAGGTCGACGGCGCCCACCTGGTGCGCGACGCCGTCCTCGGCCTCGGCGCCTTCGCCTTCTCGCTCTGGCTGCTCGCCGGCGCCGGCTACGCCGCCGTCTACCAGGGCGTCCTCTTCCTCTTCGCCGGCATCCTCGTCTACGTCTGGCTCGCCGGCCGCCGCCGGGGCGTCAGTTCGGCGGGGGACGCTTCCTGACCCGAACGGCTCGGCCGGGGGGCGGGGCGCCGGGACGGCGCATACGGTGCGGTGCCAGGGGGTTACCCGAGCGAGAGGTGTCAACTGGCATGGCTGGGAAGTTCGAGCTGTACACGGACGAGAGCGGGATGCACCGGTTCCGGCTCAAGGCGAGCAACGGGTCGGTCGTGGTGACGGGCGACCCGCAGGAGAGCAAGGACGACTGCCTGAAGAGCATCGAGTCGATCCGCAAGCTCGCGCCGTACGCGGAGCTCAAGGAGGCGGCCGGGTCGGCCTGAGCCGGCCAGGGCCTGTCTCTCCGTGGTCCCGGCGGACCCGGTAAGGACCCGAGAGACAGGCCCTGACGCTGAACACGCGGGTCGGTGGTGCAAATCGCCGACCCGCGTTCGCTTGTGCGACAGATCCCTTTGGCCGGAAGCATGCCGGGCACGGACAGAACACTGGCATGCGCGTCGTCATCGTCACCGAATCCTTCCCGCCCGAGGTCAACGGAGTCGCCCACAGCGTGCTGCGGACGGCCGAGCACCTGGTCCGCCGGGGCCACCAGCCCCTCGTCGTCACCCCCGCGCCGGCGCGGGGCGCCCAATGCCCGCCGCAGACCTTCGGCACCGGCGCCGAGGCGGAGCGGATCCCCGTGGTACGGATCCCCTCGATGCCGCTGCCGGGCTACCCGCAGGTGCGGATCGCGCTGCCGAGCCGGCGGCTGGCGGCCGCCGTCGCCGGGCACCGGCCGGACATCGTGCACCTGGCCAGCCCGTTCGTGCTGGGCGCGCGCGGGATGCAGGTCGCGGCACGGCTCGGAGTGCCCGCCGTCGCCGTCTACCAGACCGACCTCGCCGGATACGCGCACGCCTACCGGGCCGGGCGGGGGCTCGGGGAGGCCACGGCCTGGCGGCGGATCCGGGCCGTGCACCGGGCGGCCGCCCGCACCCTGGCGCCGTCCACCCCGGCCGCGCAGGACCTGACCGCGCACGGGGTGCCCCGGGTGCAGCTGTGGCCGCGCGGGGTGGACTCGGTGCGCTTCCACCCCCGACACCGGGACGAGGCGCTGCACCGGGCGCTCGCACCGGGCGGGGAGGTGCTGGTCGGGTACGTCGGGCGGCTGGCGCCGGAGAAGCGGGTGGACCTGCTGGCGGCGGCCTGTGCCCTGCCCGGGGTGCGGGTGGTGGTGGTCGGGGACGGGCCCTCGGCGCCGGGACTGAAGGCCTCGATGCCCGGTGCGGTGTTCCTCGGCCGCCGCACCGGCGAGGAGTTGGCGCGCTGTTTCGCGACGCTGGACGTGTTCGTGCACACCGGCCCGCTGGAGACCTTCTGCCAGACCATCCAGGAGGCGATGGCCAGCGGCGTGCCGGTGATCGGCCCGGCGGCCGGCGGCCCGCTGGACCTGGTCGCCCACCACCGCACCGGCCTGCTGGTGCCGCCCCGGGACGGCGCGGCGGTGGCCCGGGCGGTGGCCGAGCTGGCCGCCGCCCCGGCCCGGCGGGCCGCGTACGGGAAGGCCGGACGGGCCGAGGTGACCGCCCGGACCTGGGAGGCGGTCGGGGACCTGCTGCTGCGGCACTACGACGAGGTGCTCGCCGTGCACCGGCGGCTGCCGCTGCGGGCCGCCTCCCCGGTCTCGGAGTCGGGCCAGGCCTCGGCCCCGACGGCGCCGGTGGTGCCCGTGCTGCCGGAGGAGCTGCCGGCATGAGCGACCTGCCTCGCTCCGATGGGTTGACCATCGTCCGGCTGGCCAACTTCGTCACCCCGGTCTCCGGCGGCCTGCGCACCGCTCTGCGCCACCTCGGCGCCGGGTACCGGGCGGCCGGGCACCGGCCGGTGCTGATCGTGCCCGGCGAGCGACGCTCGGTGGAGGAGACCGAGCAGGGACTGGTGGTCACCCTGCCCGGCCCGGTGCTGCCGGCCAGCGGCGGCTACCGGCTGCTCGCCGACCGGCGGGCGGTGGAGGCCGAGCTGACCCGGCTCAGCCCCGACCGGCTGGAGGTATCCGACCGGACGACCCTGCGCTGGACCGGCGGCTGGGCCCGGCGGCACGGCGTCCGCTCGGTGATGGTCTCGCACGAGAGCGCCACCGGGGTGCTGCGCACCCGGGGCCTGCCCGGTCCGCTGGCCTCGGCGGCCGCCGACCGGCTGAACGCGGCCACCGCCCGCGCCTACGACTCGGTGCTCTGCACCACCGACTGGGCGGCGGCGGAGTTCCGCCGGATCGGTGTGCCCAACCTGGTCCGCGCCCCGCTCGGAGTGGACCTGACGGCGATGCGGCCGCTGCCGCCGACCGTACGGGCCGAGGAACGGGCCCGGTACGCGGCGCCGAAGGACGTACTGCTGGTGCTCTGCTCGCGGCTGTCGGCGGAGAAGCGGCCCGAGCGGGCGGTCGAGGCACTGGCCCGGCTGCGGGCGCTGGGGCTGCCCGCCGTCCTGGTCGTGGCCGGGACCGGGCCGCTGCGGGAGCGGCTGGCCGCCCGGGCGGCCCGGCTCCGGCTGCCGGTGTGCTTCCTCGGGCACCTGGGCCGACGCGAGGCACTGGCCCGACTGCTGGGCTGCGCGGACGTGGTGCTGGCGCCCGGGCCGGTGGAGACCTTCGGGCTGGCCGCGATGGAGGCGCTGGCCTGCGGCACCCCGGTCGCGGTCAGCCGTTCCTCCGCGCTGCCCGGGCTGATCGGGCTCGCCGGGGTGGCGTCCGTCGACACCGGATCTGGATTCGCTCTTGCCGTCAGGGAGTTGCTCGGGCGACCGGAGGAGGTGCGGCGGGCCGCCGCCCGGGCGCAGGCCGAACGGTACGGCTGGCCGGCCGCGGTGGCGGCCTTCCTGGCGGCCCACGGGGTGCGGAACTCGGCAGCGGCGGAAGGGGGTTGGGATGAGCCTGCTGGACGCCGGGCCTGACCGGTCGGCGAAGGAGCGGCCGGCGACGGGCGAGCTGCTGCGTTTCGTCGCGCTCGGGGACTCGCTCACGGAGGGGATCGGGGACCAGGTCGGCGAGGAGTGGCGTGGCTGGGCCGCCGTGCTGGCGCACTCACTGGCCCCCGGGGGCCGGAAGGTCGAGTTCACCAACCTGGCGTACAGCGGGGCACTGACCGCCGACCTGACGGCCCGTCAGCTTCCGGCGGCGCTGGCACGGCGACCGCAGCTCGCCGCGGTGGTGGTCGGCGGCAACGACACCCTGCGGGCGGGCTTCGACATCCGGCGCACCACCCTGGAGTTGGACGCCACCATGGGCGAACTCTCCGCCCACGGCGCCGTGCTGCTGACCGCCTGCCTGCCCGATCCCGGCACCCTGCTGCGGCTCCCGACCCCGCTGGCCCGCCCGCTGGCGCGGCGGATGCGGGCGGTCAACACCGTGGTGCACGCGCTCACCACGCGGCACCGGGCGGTGCACCTGCACATCGCCGAACTGCCCTGGTGCGCGCAGCGCCGGCTGCTGAGCGTGGACCGCCTCCACCCCAGCGCCGAGGGGCACCACGTGATCGCCCGCCGATTCCACGACCTCCTCACCGAGGCCGGCCACCCGCTCGGCCCGCCGCCCGCCCCCGAGGCGGCCGAACCCCCGCCGGGCCTGGCCGCCGACCTGTGGTGGATGGCCACCAAGGGCACCCGCTGGGTCGTCGCCCGCAGCACCGACCTGCTGCCGGGCCTGCTCGCCCTGGCGGCGGCCGAGGGCCTCACCCGGTTGCGCGGGGCGAGCGGGCGGCACGACGAGCGGATGGCCCGGGCGGCGGCCCAGGCGCTCGCCTCACTGGGGTGAGTCGTCAGCCTTCGGCGTACGGCTGGATGCCGTCGAGGAGGTAGCCCGGGCCGAGGGCGAAGGTGCCGTCCCCGTCGCCGCCGACCGGCGGGCCGTGCTCGGCGAGCGTCGGGTAGCGGTCCCGGTGCGCCGCCAGGTGCCCGGCCGCCGCCGCGCGGGCCGCCGACCCGTCGTCGGTCTGTCGGCTGGTCTGCCCTGGGCCTGCGCTGGGAGCGGGCCCGCGGGCGGCCGGTGAACACGCTGTCCGGCGGCGAGCAGAAGCGACTCGCCCTGGAGGCGCTGCTGCGCGGCCCGTACCGGGTGCTGCTGCTGGACGAACCGGACAGTTACCCGGACGTGCCCGGCAAGCGCTGGCTGGAGGAGCAACTGAGGGCGACCGGCAAGACCGTCCTGCCCGTCTCGCACGACCGGCGGCTGCCGGCCGAGGCCACCGACCGGATCGTCACCGTCGAGTCACGCGGCGTCTGGGTGCACGGCGGCGGCTTCGCCGGATACGTTCCGGGGGAACCATGACTGCGGCCGGGGGTGTCGTCCCCGGGTGGAGCAGCATGCTGGAACAGCTGCTGGAACAGCGTGGCGGAGGGAGCTGGGGTGGAAGCGTCTGGTGGGCCGGGCCGGGGGATCCTTGCGGCAGCGGGGGTGCTGTTCCCGGACGGGGACGGGCGGGTGCTGGTGGTGCGGCTGCCGTACGACCGGAAGCATCCGGTGGCGGTTCCGGGTGGCGGCTGGGACCCGACCGACCGCTCGCCGAGGGAGACCGCCGTACGCGAGATCGCCGAGGAGCTCGGGTTCACGCCCCGGTTGGGTCCGCTGGCCTGCGTCGACTGGGCGATGTCCCGGACCCGGCCGCCGATCGTGGCGTACCTGTACTGGGGTGAGCCGCTGACGGCGGAGCAGGTGGCGGCGATCCGGCCGGACGCGGCGGAGGTCGGCGGATGGGTCTGGCTGACGACGGAGGAGGCGGGGCACGCGCTGCCGCCCCGGCTGTCACGGCGGGTGACGGCCTGTCTGCGGGCGCCGCGGGCGGCCGGGCCGCTGGAACTGGAGGACAGCCGGCCGGTCGGGCACACGCTGCGGGAGCTGTCCGCCGACGGTCCGGTGCCCGAGTACACCGGGCTGGCCGCCGCGCCCGGCTTGGGAGCGGCGGACGTGGCGGTGGCGCAGGAGCAACGGCCGGAGCCGCCGATGGACCGGGACACCTACTACGCCACCCGGCCGCGGATCCGGGCGAAGGCGCGGACGCTGTTCACCGACGGTGACGGGCGGGTGCTGCTGGTACGGCTGCGGCCCTGGGACGGGCCGCGCGGGCAGGTCCCGTACTGGACGTTGCCGGGCGGCGGCGTCGAGGCGGACCGGGAAGGACCCCGGGCCGCGGCGCGGCGGGAGATCCGCGAGGAACTGGGCTGGGAGGTCGAGCCCGGGCGGCTGCTGGTGCTGGACTGGCAGCCGGGGACGGCCGCAGACCCGGGGGCCGACCCGGCGACCGGTCGGGACACCGCCGTACTGGTGTACGTCTTCGACGGCGGCACGGTGACGGAGGAGCTGCTCGGCTCGATCGCGCTGCAGGAGCAGGAGTTGGTCGAGTGGCGGCTCTGCGACCCGGCCGAGGCGCGGGCGCTGCTGACCGGACCGTCCTGGGATCGTACGGCCGCCGCGCTGGCCGCCCTGGAACGGGCGGGCGGCGGGCCGGTCGAGCTGGTGCGGGGGCGATCGGTCGGCCTGGAGGTGGCCGGTGGGTGACACTGGGGGTGTGCGGCAGGGAATGCGGAACGGGATCAGTGAGGTGCTGACCGGTCGGCGGGTGGCGGCGGTCAGCGGCGGCGGACGGCTCGACCTGCGGTTCGACGGCCCGGTGACCGTCCGGGTGGCGCACGAGTTCCGCTTCGCGGCGCCGTCCTTCGCCGCGCCGGAGGAGGTCGAGCACTTCTTCCCGGCGCTGACCTTCCGTCCGACCCCCACCCTGCTGGCGCTGGTCGGCCGGACGGTCGACACCGCCCGGATCACCCTGGCCGGCGGCCTGGAGCTGGGCTTCGCCGAGGGCGGGGCACTGTCCGTCGCGCCGCATGCGCTGCTCGCGCCGTGGAGCGTGCTGACCGCCGAGGGGACGGTGTGCGCGGGGCTGCCGGGCGGCGAGGTCCGATGGACGGAGCCCGGCGGGGCGTGAGCCACCGCCGGGGCCTCGTCCTTCACTGATGGTCTCAGACCTCCAGGTCGGCCTCGATCTTGACGAGCTGATGGCGGGCCATCGCCAGGTTGGCACGCCCCTTGTCCAGCGCGAGGTAGAGGAACAGGCCCTTGCCGGTGCGGCCGGTGAGCGGGCGGATCAGGTGGTACTGGCTGGACAGGGTGATCAGGATGTCCTCGATGCCGTCCTGGAGGCCCAGCATGTCCATGGTGCGCATCTTGGCGCGGACCACGTCGGTGTTCCCGGCCGCGGCGACGCTGAGGTCCAGGCCACCGGGGCCGTCGAGGGTGGCGAGCGCCATGCCGCTGTTGTAGTCGACAAGGGCCGCGCCGATGGCGCCCTCGATGACGGTCATGGCCTGCTTGAGCGCGCCGGCTGCGTCGGTCATTTCTTTCAACTCCTGTTGGGTTGCGGGTTGGTGGGTTCGGTGAGTTGATCGGTCGCGGGTGGTCGGTCGGTCTCGGGTGGTCGGTCGGTTCGGCGGTCGGGGTCAGAGCGCGTCGCGCGGGTCCTTGGGCACCAGGGCCTCGTCGAGTAGTCCGGCGATGCGCCGGGCGCAGCGGCGGGCCTCCAGGTGGAGCCGGCCGACGTTGACATCCGGGTGCGCCAGCAGGGTCAGCACGCAGCTACCGCCGGCCGCGTAGGTGGCGACGTAGCCGTGCTCGCCGCGCACCAATGACTCGCGGAAGTCCCCCTGCCCGGTGGTATCGGCGAGCCGTTGGGCCAGCGAGAGCGAGGCCGCCGTCATCGCGGCCAGGCCGGAGGGTTCGGTCCCGTGGGTGTCGTGCGCGACCAGGAGGCCGTCCACGCTGGCCACCAGGCCGCCCGCGAGATGCGGGACGCGCCGCTTGACGGCGCGGAGTTCGGCGAGCAGCTCGGTCTCCAAGGCGATCAGTTGTCTCCTTCCGACACGCTGCTTGAGCGCCCGCCTCATGGCCGGTACGGCGGGGTCGCGGGCGGAGAATTGCTCAAAGTCGGGCCTCCAGAAGGTCTCGGACCCGGGTCAGCAGCGCGATGTCCGGGTCGGGGACGGTCAGCGGGTGGGCCGCTGCCGTGATGGGCGGGCGGTCAGGGCGGGTCAGGGCGGTTTCCGTCGTAGCCGCGGTTGCCGCGGTTGTCGCGACTTCCGGGCGGCCGGTGGCCGGGGTTCCGGGGCGGCCGGTGGCCGGGGCACCCGGGTGGCCGGTGGCCGCAAGGCTGCGGAGGGTGGCGCCGGGGACCCTGCGGTGCAGGGCCCCGGCCGGTCCCCGCCGTCCCTGCGGGGGGACTTCAGGCGTCGCGGCCGGCGGCGCGGCGTGCCGCGGGGCGTCGGAGCGGGGGGCCTCGGGTAGGGGCGCGTCGAGCCCGTGTGCCTCCGGTCGGGCGGCGTCCTTTCGCGGGACGTCGAGCAGTCCGGCGGCGGCCAGACGGCGGACGTCCGCCGTCACACCGAAGCCGGAGCGGCCGAGCAGGCGGGCCAGGTCCGCCGGGGTTCTTCGACCGTCGGCGTGGTCCAGCAGTTCGCGCCGACGGCCGCCGGGCGGGCGGCGGGAGGGGCGCCGGGTGTGCTCGACCGGTCGGACGGGCGCGGTGTCGAGCTGCGGCCAGGGCCAGATCCCGTCGAGGAGTTGGCCCCGGCGCTCGACCTCGCGGTGCAGCCGCGCCGGGTCGACGGCCGCCACCGGTCCGAGCCAGTGCCGGACGTCGGGCTCGAAGCGCCAGGTGCCGCCGGCCCGGTCCGCGAGGACGAAGTAGGCGGCGTCGAACAGCGTTCCCAGGTGGCCGAGTTCGAGCTCGCCCCGGGTGAGCAGGCCCCGATCGACCAGCACCTCGCCGACCCGGCCCTGGGCGCCGTGGAGGCGGAGGAGTTCGGCCCAGCCCTCGGGGGCGATCCGGCCGCAGCCGGTGAGCAGGTCGGCCAGGCCGGGCGCGCGCGGGGACTCAGCGGCGGTCACCTGGCCGTCGACCATGTGGAGACTGCCGAGCGGGCCGTGCAGGGCGCCGGTGGCGCGGCGGGCGGCGAGCAGGGCCACCGCTTCGCCGGGGGTCCTCGGCGCGGCCTGGCCGGTCGGCGCGGCCTGGCCGACTGGCATCGCCGGCCCTGTCGGCCCCGTCGGTCCCGCCGGTTCCGTCGCGGGCGCGGTCGTGGTGGGCGGGGCGGTGGAGGGCGCTGCGGTCATGCGGGCCACCGCCGAGGGGCCTCCGTCCGGCGGGCCGGCCGGAATGCGACGGCCGGCGCGGGAGTCACGCTCACCCCAGCACCAGCTCCTCGGCGAGCGCCTGGAGGCGGAAGCGGGCGACGGCGAGGTTGCCCTCCTCGCGGTCCAGCCAGAGGTGCAATACCAGACGACTGTCGAAGACGGTGTCGATGAAGCGGATCACGTGATAACTGCGGCCCGCGGTGACGATGATGTCCTCCAGCGGGGACCTCCGATCCTCCGCGACGGTGAAGGTCTGACTCTCAACGGCGGCGCGCACCAAGTCGGTTGCCTCGGCGGCGGAGGTCTCGTGCTCGCCGGTCGGGCTGTCGCCGAGGCTGCCGAGGGCGAGTCCGCTGCTCCAGTCGACCAGGCTCGCGGCGCGGGCGCCGGCGATCTCCATCACCCCGGAGAGGCATTCGTCGATACCCGGCACACCGGCTCCTTCGCGGGGTCTGGGGTGGCCGGGCGCAGCGCGGTTCCGACCGGATCGCCACCAGCAGTGGCAGGTTCGACACGGAAGGCTACTGCCGGATTCCATATGACGAACATTCCAATGGCATATTCACACCAGTAGCAGTGAGTTCCGGCCAAGGTGTGACGATGCATCAGACCGGCCCGGCGGGCAAAGCCGCTGGCCGGTCGGCCGCTGCGGAACGTCATCCGTCGGCCACCTGGTACGGGACCTTGGCCGATACCCGGCCACGCCACAGGGTTTCGGGCCGGAAAGTGCGATAAGAGGACGCGCGCACTGGAACGTCGCCGTCGCGCCGACGGCGGCCGGGGTCGCGACCGAAACGACGAAGGGGCCCGTTCCGTTGGACGGAACGAGCCCCTTCGAGTGGAGCGCCAGGCCCGGATTGCACGGACTCTTCCTACTGAAAGTAGGACGTGCTCTGGTAGCACCGCTGACGCCTGTTCGAGAGATCCCCTCTGCTGAAGATCACTCCCTCTCGACGGAAGGAACAGTAGCAGGTCATCACCCCTGGTCAGAAATCCCCGCCGGGCGGACGGGCCCGGTCCGGGCAGGTTCGAGGCCACCACGGTCGGGCTGAGCGGGGGGCGACGGGGCGACGGGGCGACGGGGCGACGGGGCGACGGGGCGACGGGGCGACGGCTCACACCTGCACGACGGCCTCGGCGAGCAGCCGGTAGGAGTCGAGCAGCGCGGCGCGGTCGTAGGTGCTGGTCACGACCAGGAACTCGTCCGCACCGCTGCGCTCCACCAGGGCGGCGAGCTCGGCGGCGGCCTGCTCCGGAGTGCCGGCGATATGGCCCTTCAGCGACTGCTCGAACGCCGCCCGCTCGCGCGCGCTCATCGCCCGCGCCCGGATCTCGGCGGCCGGGGCCAGTGGCGGAAACTCCCCGTGGGTGCGGGAGTAGGCGCCGGCCCAGGCCTCCGGCACGAGCAGCTCGCGCGCCCGCTCCTCGGCGCCGGCCACCGCCACCGCGCCCGAGACCACCACATACGGCTCGGCGGCTTGCGCCGAGGGGCGGAACCGGGTGCGGTAGCGGTCGATCGCCGCGAGCATCCGTTCCTCCCCGCGCGCGGCGGCGATGACCAGCGGCAACCCGGCGTCGGCGGCCACGTCGGCGCCCGCACCGGTGGCCAGGACGAAAGCCGGGACGTGCAGGCCCTCGGCCGGGCGTGCGTGGACATCGCGGTGCACCTGCTGCGAGCCGTCGAAGTAACCGAGCAGTTCGGCGAGCTGGGCACCGAAGTCGTCCGCGGCGTCCTTCTCCCGCCCGAGCGCCCGCCGGACGCCGTCGGTGAAGCCCACCGAGCGGCCGAGCCCCATGTCGATCCGCCCGGGGAACAGCGCCGCCAGCACCCCGAACTGCTCGGCCACCACCATGGGTTGGTGGTTCGGCAGCATCACCCCACCGGTGCCGACCCGGATCCGTGTGGTGGCCGCCGCCACCGCCGCGGCGAGCACCGTCGGCGCCGAGCCGGCCACCCCGGGCACGCCGTGGTGCTCGGAGACCCAGAAGCGGTGGTAGCCCAGCCGCTCGATCTCCCGGGCGAAGGCCACCGTGTCCCGCAGCGCCTGCGCCGGCTCCTCGCCCCGTCTGGTCCGGGAGCGATCGAGGACGGAGAGCCTGGTCACGGGCTTGGCGCTGGTCACACCGGTGGACAACACCCACCCGCGCGCGGGCATTCCCCGCCACAGTCCTCCGGCCCGGCCCGGCCTCAGTCGGTCACCGCGAAGTCCTGTGCCGCGCCCAGCCGGTGGAGCGAGTCCCAGCCGGGGATCCCGTCTGCGGCCCCCGCCGTGTACCCGCACCACCGCTGCCAGCCCGCGTACGCCGTGACCGTACGACTGCCGAAGGAGCCGTCCACCCAGCGCTGTTCGAGCAACCCCTCGTCCGCCAGCGCCTGTTCGACGATCGCCACCTCGGCCCCGTACGTCCGGTGCCCCTGCTCCGCCCCCGGGTCGCTGCGCGCCGCCGCCACCACGTGCGCCAGCGAGACCGTGCGGGGCCCGGGCAGGTAGCCGAGCAGCCGCAGCAGCGAGCCCTCGCCGGGGACACCGTCCGCCGCCTGCCCCGTGCAGCCCAGGCTCCGCTGGTAGTCCGCGTAGTTCTCGGTGTCCGCGTCCGTCCAGTCCGGCCCGGGCCCGGAGTGGTAGTGGGTGCCGAAGCCGCCCGCGACCAGCGCCCGCCCGACCACGGTCACCTGGTAGCCGTGGGCGCCGTAGCCGTACGCCAGACCGTTGAGGGTGACCTGGTAGCGGGCCGGGCCCGGGTCCTCCGGCGCCGGGTACGGCTGCGAGGGCGGGGTGGACGGCGAGCCGGGGCCGCCGGTGAAGACGGGCCAGGAGCCGGGGTCGACGTGGTCGTTGAACGGCACGTGGGCGTGCGCGTACCAGCCGCCCTGGGTCTCCCACACCCGCTCGTCGCGGTGCTCGGAGAAGTCGGTCGGACGGCCCATCGGCCACACGTCGGGCACGCCCAGGGAGGAGATCCAGGCGTGGATCCGGTCCCAGCCCGTGCACGGGGTGTCGACCAACCGCGGGTACACCGCCCCCCCGTAGCGGCAGTACGGGAAGAACACCGCCTCGATCTGGATCACCACCCGCCCGGCCCGGTTGGTGCGGGTCGGGCTCTGGGCCGGGCTGAGCAGGCTCTTGGAGCGGGAGTCGGCCGGGAACAGCTGCGCCGTCCGGCCGCTGAACGGGTCCCAGACCAGGTGCGGGGCGTCGCCGGCGCCGCTGCCGGTGAAGTACCCCACCAGGTCCTCGTAGGTGCACCAGTCCTGCGGTGCGGCGGCGGTCGCGTTGCGGTCCCAGGTGATGTGCGCGATGGCCTTCGGCGGGTACTGCTGGTTGGTCGGCGCGTGGTCGCCGAGGTCGTGGATCTCGGCACCGGGCAGCCACAGCTGAGGCATGCGGGCTCCTCCGAACGGCGTAATGACGTGGTTACGGGTATCGGCAGATCCGCGGCCCGGAATTACCCCGACGGCGTAATGTGCGGCATCGAACCGCCGGATCTCGCACTGCCGTTCGGGCCAATGACGGGAATTCGCCCTGACGTACGGATCGGTGGCCCGCGCCGCGCGCCGCCGGATCCGTGCTCCACCCTCCCCGGAGGGGGCTCCGGGAAACGCCCCGCGAGGCCCCGGAAGCCGCCGCGCGGGGCGCATCCCACCCCGCCGCAGCCGCCCTGCATCCGGGTCTTCCTGGCTCCGGCCGCTCGGCTACCGGGCGCACCGGGAGGTGGCGGTGCCGGGCTGCTACGGGCGGCGGGCTGTCAACATGTCGACACCGATGCGCCGACGTGCAGGGATACGGATGCACCCGTTCGAAGTAGCCCGTACTACGAAGATCACTCCATCGGGTGAAGCTGCTGCCGGCCGCGCCCTGCGCGCGGCCGCCGGCCCCGACCCCCGCACGGCCGTGACGGGTGGAGCCTGTGCGCCTCCGGGTATCCGGGATTCTCCGTCACGTCCGGGGGCGGTTGCAGTTGCGTCTCCGTTCGACTCGACGGGGGTGTGGAGCGGTCGGCGGTCCAGGATCGTAGGGGGCAACGACTCGTGCGGCGGGGGGAGTTGCCATGGGGGACGGTCGGGAGTCGGTACCGGGCGTGGTGGGGGCGTTGGTCCGGCTCGCTCAGGGCACGGCCGGCGGTCCGGGGCAGGCGGTGGCCGAGGTGGTGCGGGCCCGGCTTCGGCTGATGCCGGACGGGGCCCTGGCCGTGGCGGCGCTGGAGGCGAGCCCGGACGATCCGCGGGCGCGGGAGCGCCTGACGGCCTCCGTCACCCGACTGCTGGCCGTCGACGTGGCGTTCGCCCAGTACGTGGCCACCACCGAACTCGGAAGACCCGCCGACCCGACGACCGTCCGACTGCGAGTGGGCCCCGCGGCCCCCGCGGACCCGACCACCGTCCAACTCCGAATGGACCCGACGGCCCCGGCCGACACGAGCACCGTCCAGCTCCGGGTCGACCCGGCGGTCGCCAACGCCCAGGCCCTGGCCGCCCGGCGCAGCAACACCGGGATCATCGTCGCGCTGGCCCTGGTCCTGATCGCCGCCCTGGTCGCGCTCGGGATCAACCTCGGCTCGCGCCCGCTGCTGCACCCCAACGGCCCCGACTTCGCCCACGCCGCCCAGACCGTCCGCGACCCCGCGCAGCTGCAGGGCGTGCTGCCGAACGCAGCGGCGATGCCGGGCGGCTGGCAGGTGGAGAGCGCACCGGAGTCCGGCGCCGGCTCGGGGTACGCGGTGCCCTGCCTGCTCCCGGACTCCTGCGACCAGCAACTCGCCTACGCCACGGTGACCTTCCACGCTCCACCCGTCCAGTCCGTGAAGTTCACCGCGGTCACCTTCGCCTCCTCCGAGGCGGCCGGCCGGGCCTTCGCCACCGGCCTCGACCGCGTCAGCGGCGCGGGCCCGACGGCCGCGGCGGCGATCCCGCCGATCGGCGACCAGAGCACGGCCCGCACCCGGGGTTCGACGGGCGCGGAGGCGCTGGTCCGGGTCGGCCCGACGCTGCTGTACGTGCGCGACGACGGCCCGGGCGCGGCCGTCGCGACGCCTACCCTGGTCCTGTTCGCCCGCCTGCTCGTCGAACGCGCCCGGCAGGCCCAGGACGGCCGCACACCGGACGCCGCCTTCCACGCCGACGTCAGCTGAGCGCCGGACCTGATCAGACGCCCCGCAGGCCCCACCGGCCCGCGGGGCGTTCCGTTTGCCGCACCGCACCCCGCCGCCCCCCATCGCGCCCGCCCCCATCGCGCCCGGCGCCCTCCACCCCCGTCGCGCCCAGCACCCCGCCACCCCCGTCACCCGAATGCATGTATCGCTCTCTTGACTGGCGTCACCAGCGCGCCATACTGGCTCTACTCCCCGCTCGCACAATGAGGTGCCCGCCCATGGAGCTCTTCCCCTCGGCACATGTGGACACGTTCTGTCGCGACCATCTCCCACCCTTCGACCAGTGGCCCGAACTCCTCTTCGACCTACCGGAGTTGGCCTACCCGGACCGCCTGAACTGCGCGGCCGCCCTGCTCGACGACCCGATCGCCCGCTTCGGCCCCGACCTCCGATGCCTGCTCACCCCCACCGAGCAATGGAGCTACGGCGAACTGCGTGACCACGCCGACCGGATCGCCCGCCTGCTGACTGACGACCTGGGCCTGGTCCCCGGCAACCGGGTGCTGCTACGCGGCCCCAACAACCCCTGGCTGGCGGCCTGTTGGCTCGGTGTCCTGAAGGCCGGCGGGGTGGTCGTCACCACCATGCCGCTGCTGCGCGCCGCCGAGCTGACCGAGCTGATCCGGATCGCCAGACCCTCCGTCGCCCTGTGCGACCACCGCTTCCTCGCCGAGCTCCACCAGGCGAACGCCCCTGACCTGCACATACTCCCCTTCGGCGGCACCGACCCCGAGGACCTGACCGTCCGCTCCGCCGCCCGGCCGCCCGGCTTCACCGCCGTTCCGACCGCCGCCGACGACGTCGCACTGATCGCCTTCACCTCCGGCACCACCGGCCGCCCCAAGGCCACCCTGCACTTCCACCGCGACGTGCTGGCCAACGCCGACACCTTCTCCCGGCACCTGCTCCGGCCCACCCCCGACGACCTGTTCACCGGCACCCCGCCGCTGGGCTTCACCTTCGGCCTCGGCGGACTGCTGGTCTTCCCCCTGCGGGCCGGCGCCGCCAGCCTGCTGCTGGAGCAGGCCACCCCCGAGCAGCTGGCCGAGCAGGTGGCCCGCCACGGCGTGAGCGTGCTGTTCACGGCGCCGACCGCCTACCGGGCGATCCTGGCCGCCGGACTGGCCGACCGGCTGGCGGGCGTCCGGCGCTGCGTCTCGGCCGGGGAGCCACTGCCCGCCGCCGTCTGGGAGGCCTTCCACGCGGCCACCGGGCAGCGGCTGATCGACGGCATCGGCGCCACCGAGCTGCTGCACGTGTTCATCTCGGCCGCCGACCAGGACGTCCGCCCCGGCTCGACCGGCCGTCCCGTCCCCGGCTACCGGGCGGCGATCCTGGACGAGTACGGCGACCCGGTGCCGGACGGCCGACCCGGGCTGCTGGCGGTCAAGGGCCCGACCGGCTGCCGCTACCTGGACGACGAGCGCCAGCGCGACTACGTCCGGAACGGCTGGAACCTCACCGGCGACACCTACCTCCGCGACCGGGACGGCTATTTCTGGTACCAGGCGCGCAACGACGACATGATCGTCTCGGCCGGCTACAACATCGCCGGGCCCGAGGTCGAGCAGGCGCTCGCCACCCACGCCGCGGTGGCCGACTCCGCCGTGGTCGGCGCGCCGGACGAGCGGCGCGGCACGGTGGTCAAGGCGTACGTGGTGCTGCGCGAGGGCGTGTCGGCCGGGCCGGAGACGGTCGAGGAGCTCCAGGAGCACGTCAAGCGCACCATCGCCCCGTACAAGTACCCGCGCGCGGTCGAGTTCGTCGACGAGCTGCCGCGCACCGCGACCGGCAAGCTGCTGCGCGCCGAACTCCGCAGGAGGGCCGCCTTGAACCCCGCCAGCGTCACCATCGAGCGCCGGGTCGAGTGGTCGGACACCGACGCCGCCGGGCATTACCACTTCTCAGCCGTACAGCGCTGGGCCGAGGCGGCCGAGGCCACGCTGCTGCGCCGGCTCGGGCTGGCCGAACTGTTCGGGCGGATCCCCCGGGTGCACTTCGAGGCGGACTACCGCGAGCGGCTCTGGTTCGGGGACGTGGTCCGCACCGAGCTGCGGGTGGTCCGGGTCGGCGGCTCCTCGCTGCACTACGCCTTCGAGGTGCACGGCCCGCAGGGGCTGGCCGCCAGCGGCCGGATGTCGGTGGTGCACGCCGCCCCGCACACCAAGGGCGCCGAGCCGTGGCCCGCGCCGGTGCGCCGGGCACTGACCGAGGCCGGGCCGCAGCGAGCGGAGGTGCTCGGATGACGGCCGTGGCCCGCCGGATCGCGGTGATCGGCGCCGGCCCGGGCGGGCTCTACTTCGCGGCCCTGGCCAAGCAGTTGGCGCCGCACCGGGAGATCACCGTGTTCGAACGGGATGCCCGGGAGGACGAGTTCGGCTTCGGCGTGGTCTTCTCCGACGAGACCCTGGACGGCATCGCCCAGGCCGACCCGCAGGTCTTCGCCGCGATCAGCGCCGAGTTCGCCCGCTGGAGCGACATCGACATCCGCTACGCCGGCCAGGTCCGCACCAGCGGCGGGCACGGCTTCGCCGCCCTGGACCGCAATCGTCTGCGCGCGATCCTGCGACAGCGCTGCGCGGAGCTGGCGGTGGACGTGCGCTACCGCACGCCCGCCCCGCCCCTCGACCGGCTCTCGGCCGAATACGACCTGGTGGTGGCCGCCGACGGCATCCACTCGGCCACCAGGGCGGCCCACCCGGACACCTTCCGCACCGAACTGGACGAGCGGAACTGCCGCTACATCTGGCTCGCCACCGACCGGGTCTTCGAGGCCTTCACCTTCATCGTCGAGGAGTTCGACTTCGGCGTCCTGCAGGTGCACGCCTACCCGTACAGCGCGACCCGCTCCACCTTCATCGTCGAGATCGCCGAGGACGCCTGGCGCCGCGCGGGCTTCGAGGCCTTCGCCGCCCGGGAGTCGGCGCGCGGCGAGAGCGACCACGAGAGCGTGGACCGCTGCGCGGAGCTGCTCGCCGGACACCTGGACGGCCGTCGGCTGATCCCCAACGCCTCCCGCTGGATCCGCTTCACCACGGTACGGAACGCCAGTTGGCGCCATGGCAACACGGTGCTGCTCGGCGACGCCGCGCACTCCGCGCACTTCTCGATCGGCTCGGGCACCAAGCTGGCCCTGGAGGACGCCCTCGCCCTGGCCGCCGCGCTGAGTGAACAGCCCGCCCTGGACGGCGCCTTGGCCGCCTACGAGGCCGAACGGCGGCCCGTGGTGGAGTCCACCCAGCGGGCCGCGCAGGCCAGCCTGGAGTGGTTCGAGACCGTCGGGTGCCGTACCGGGCAGGGCATCGACCAGTTCGCCTTCAACCTGCTCACCCGCAGCCGTCGCGTCACCTACGGCAATCTGCGCGCCCGCGACCCCGAATTCACCGACGCGGTGGACGCCGCCACCGGCGGATCGCCCGGGGTACCGCCGATGTTCCGGCCGATGAAGCTCGGCACGCTGGAGCTGCGCAACCGCGTCGTGGTCCCCCCGCTCGCCACCTTCACCTCCCCCGACGCGCTGCCCAGCGCCTTCGACCGGGCCCAGCTGACCGCCCACGCGCTCGGCGGCGCCGGGCTGGTGATCGCCGGGATGACCGCCGTCAGCCCCGAGGGCCGGGCCACCGACCGCTGCCCCGGGCTGTGGAGTGACCGCCAGCAGGCGGCCTGGACCGAACTCCGGGACACCGTAAGGGCGGTGAGCAACACCCCGGTCGGCCTCCAGCTCACCCACGCCGGCCGCCGGGCCGCGACGACCGTCCCCGGACCGGACGGCATCGGCCGCCCGCTCGCCGAGGGCTGGCCGCTGTTCGCCGCCTCGCCGCTGCCCTGGGACGCCGACAGCCCGACGCCGCACGAGGCCACCGACATCCAACTGACAGCCGTCACCGCCGACTTCGCCGCCTCTGCCGAGCGCGCCGCCCGGGCCGGCTTCGACGTGCTGGAGCTGCAGTTCGGCCACGGGCACCTGCTCTCCTCCTTCCTCTCCCCGCTCACCAACCACCGCACCGACCACTACGGCGGCCCACTCGCCCACCGGCTGCGGCTGCCGCTGGAGGTGCTGGCCGCCGTGCGCGCAGTCTGGCCCGCCGGCCGGCCGCTGCTGGTCCGGATCTCGGCCGCCGACTGGGCCCCCGGCGGCACCACCGGGGCCGAGGCGGTGGCGATCTGCCGGGCGCTGGCCGACGCCGGGGCGGACGCGGTGGACGTGTCCACCGGCGAGGTCGTGGCGCACCAGCGGCCGCCGTACGGGCGCGGCTACCAGACGCCGTTCGCCGAGCTGATCCGCGCCGCCACCGGTCTGCCCACCGTCGCGGTCGGCGCGATCTCCGGACACGACGACGCCAACTCCGTCCTGCTCGCCGGCCGCGCCGACCTGGTCGCGATCGGCCGGGCCCAACTCCACGACCCGCTCTGGACCCTGCACGCCGCCGCCGACCAGGGCCACACCGGCCCGGGCGCCCGCTGGCCCGAACCCTGGCGGGCGGGCAGCCGCAAGCCGCCGGGCCCGGGCGCCGACCGGGTCGCCCCGCGGCTGCACCTGCTGCGCGAACCCGCCCCGCCCGTCCACCGCCGCTGGCTGCCCGATCGAACCGAGGAGTGAGCATGCCGGACCTGCCCCGCTTCACCGCCGCCGCCGTGCAGGCCGCCCCCGTCTACCTGGACCCGGCCGCCACCGTCGACAAGGCCGTCGCCCTGATCCACGAGGCCGCCGGACACGGCGCCCGGCTGGTCGTCTTCCCCGAGGTCTTCGTCCCCGGCTACCCCTACTGGAACTGGACGATGACCCCGGTGCAGGGCTCGCCCTGGTACGAGCGGCTCTACCGCTCCGCCGTCGACGTCCCCGGACCGTACGTGGACACCCTGCGCGCCGCCGCCCGGCAGACCGGGGTGGTGCTGGTGATCGGCGTCAACGAACGCGGCCGGCACAGCCTCGGGGTGCTCTACAACACCCTGCTGATCATCGGCTCGGACGGCGAACTTCTCGGTGTGCACCGCAAGTTGGTCCCCACCTGGGCCGAGAAGCTGACCTGGACCCAGGGCGACGGCAGCTCGCTGCGGGTGCACCGTACGGCCGTCGGCCCGCTCGGCGCGCTGGCCTGCGGCGAGAACACCAACACCCTGGCCCGCTTCACCCTGCTGGCCCAGGGCGAACTCGTCCACGCCGCAAGCTACATCGCCCTGCCGGTGGCCCCCGAGGACTACGACATGGCGGAGGCCATCGCGCTGCGCGCCGCCGCCCACTGCTTCGAGGGCAAGCTGTTCACCGTGGTCTCCTGCTCCACCATCTCGCCCGAGATGGTGGACCTGATCGCGGGCGAGGACCAGCAGGTACGGAAGCTTCTCGCCCGCCCGCGCAACGCGCTGTCCGGCGTCTTCGGCCCGGACGGCCGGGCGGTCACCGAGCCGCTGGTCGACGAGGAGGGCATCGTCTACGCCGAGATCGACCTCGGCCGCTGCATCCAGCCCAAGCAGATGCACGACATCGTCGGCCACTACAACCGCTTCGACGTCTTCCGGCTGCACGTGGACAACCGCCCGCTGCGGCCCCTGGTGTTCCCCGAGGAGCAGGCATGACCAACCACGACGACGACCGGATCGGCCGGGCCCGGGTCAACGACAGCCCGGAACTGCACGCCTACTACGAGGAGTTGGCCAAGCACGAGGCCGGCGCCCTGTGGACGGTGGCGAACGAGATCGAGCCCTGGTACCCGCAGCCCAAATCCGTCCCGGTGCTCTGGCGCTACACCGACCTGCGTCCGCTGGTGCGCAAGGCGCTCCCGCTGGTGAAGGCCGACGACGCGGGCCGCCGGGTGGTGATGCTGGTCAACCCGGGGCGCCGTGAACTCAGCGCCGCCGTCGGCCTGTTGTACACCGGCCTGCAGATCATGGGACCCGGCGAGGCGATGACCGCGCACCGCCACCAGGCCTCCGCGCTGCGCTTCGTCCACGAGGGCACCGGCGCCTGGACCGTCGTGGACGGGCAGAAGCTCAAGGTCGGCCCGCGCGACTTCGCGATCACCCCCAACAACACCTGGCACGAGCACGGCAACGAGGCCGAGGACAACCCGGTGATCTGGCAGGACGGCCTGGACATCCCGCTGGTCAACACCCTCGACGCCAACTTCTACGAGGTCCACCCCGAGCTCTACCAGCGCCCCGGCCCGGTGGTGAACTCCTCGCTGCTCAGCTACGGCGGCAACCTGCTCCCGTACGGCGTCGAGAAGTGGACCAGGCCGTACTCGCCGCTGCTCGGCTGGCCCTGGGAGCCCAGCTACCACGCGCTGTGCCAACTCGCCGGCGCCACCGAGGGATCGCCCTACGACGGGGTGGTGATGGAGTACACCAATCCGGTCACCGGCGGCTCGGTGATGCCCACCATGGCCGCCCACCTGCAACTGCTGCGCCCCGGCCAGGCCACCCGCGCCCACCGGCACACCGGCTCGGTGGTCTACACGGCGGCCAAGGGGCGCGGCGTCTCGGTGATCGCCGGGCAGCGCTTCGAGTGGCAGCAGGGTGACATCTTCGTCGTCCCGTCCTGGGCCTGGCACGAGCACGCGAACCTCGACCGGGGAGAGGACGCCTGCCTGTTCTCCTTCAACGACTTCCCGGTGATGCACTCGCTCGGCCTCTACCGCGAGGAGGCCTACCCGGACCACGACGGACACCAGCCCACCACCGCCTCGTAACAGGAGCCCCGGAGCCATGCACCTGCTGACCTACCGCACCGACGGCGACGACACCCCGCGCCTCGGCGCCCGGATCGGTACCGACCGGGTCGCCGACCTGACCGCCCTCGCCACCGCCGCCGGGGTACAACTCCCGGGCGACCTGCTCGGGTTGATCCGGGCCGGGGTGCCCGCGCTGGCCACCGCCCGGGAGCTGCTCGCCGGAACGCCCGACACCCGGCCGCTCGCCGAGGTCTCGCTGCGCGCGCCGCTGCGCCCCGGCAAGATCATCGGCGTCGGCCTCAACTACGTGGAGCACGTGGCCGAGTCGCACCGAACCCTGGAAACCGAGCGCGAACTCCCGGACCGTCCGGTCCTGTTCGGCAAGCCCTCCACCGCCGTCACCGGGCCCGGCCAGCCGATCCTGCACAACGCCGACCTCACCAAGCAGCTCGACTGGGAATGCGAACTCGCCGTGGTGATCGGCGAACCCGCCTTCCGGGTGGCCGAACAGGACGCCCTGCGGCATGTGTTCGGCTACAGCATCGTCAACGACGTCAGCGCCCGCGACCAGCGCCGCTCCGGACAGTGGTTCTTCTCCAAGGGCCAGGACAGCTACGCGCCCTTCGGCCCGGTCGTGGTCACCGCCGACGAGATCCCCGACCCCCAACGACTCGACCTCTCGCTGAAGGTCAACGGCGAACTGCGGCAGGACTCCAACACCCGGCACATGCTGTTCGGCATCGCCCGGCTGATCGCCGACATCTCCTCCGGCATGACCCTGGAACCGGGCGACGTGATCGCCACCGGCTCCCCCTCGGGCGTGGGCGCGGGGATGGTCCCGCCGCAGTTCCTCCAGCCCGGCGACCTGGTCGAGGCCACCATCGAACGGATCGGCACCCTCGCCAACCCCGTGATCGACGCCCGCTGACCCCGTGGCCCGCCAACCCCGCGACCGAATCCCGCTGACCCCGTGGCCGAAGCCCGCCGAAGGGAGCACCCGCTGATGCCGACGTACCGGATCGGCCAGATCGTCCCGAGCTCCAACGTCACCATGGAGACCGAAGTCCCCGCCCTGCTGCGGGCCCGCGAGACCGTCGCCCCCGAACGGTTCACCTTCCACTCCAGCCGGATGCGGATGACCAGGGTCACCCCGGAGCAGCTGCGGGCCATGGACGCCGAGTCCGACCGCTGCGCCGCCGAACTCTCGGACGCCCGGGTCGACGTGATCGGCTACGCCTGCCTGGTCGCGGTGATGGCCACCGGTCCCGGCTACCACCGCGAGGCCGAGCAGCGGCTGCACCGGCGCACGGTCGAGAACGGCGCCCCCGCGCCCGTGGTCACCAGCGCCGGCGCCCTGGTCACCGGCCTGCACACGCTCGGCGCCAAGAAGGTCGCCATGGTCACCCCGTACCTGCGGCCGCTGGCCCGCACGGTGGTCGACTACCTCGCCCAGGAGGGCATCGAGGTACTCGACCACGCCGCCCTGGAGATCGCCGACAACCTCGACGTAGCCGCCCACGACCCGGCCCGGCTGCCCGCGATCGCCAAGGGCCTCGCACACACCGAGGCCGACGCCGTGGTGCTCTCCGCCTGTGTGCAGATGCCCTCGTTGTCCGCCGTCGAGGAGGCCGAGCAGCAACTCGGCAAGCCGGTGGTCTCGGCCGCCATCTGCACCACCCACCAACTCCTGCGCGCCCTCGGCCTGCCCGCCCACGCCCCCGGCGCCGGGCACCTGCTCTCCGGCGCCTACGCGTAGGTGCCCACCCACAGGCACCTGCACCCGGCACCGTCGCCACCGCTATGATCACCGCCAGTCGTCGGGGAGGAGGGCCCACGCATGTCGGAGACCGCACCCCGGCCCAGCTCCCTGATCCACACCGTCTACGGCGAGTACGTCCGCCGCCTCGGCGGCTGGATATCGATCGCCGACCTGATCGCGCTGATGGCCGAGCTGGACGTCGACGCCCAGGCCGTCCGCTCGGCGATCTCCCGGCTGAAGAAGGCCGGCACCCTGCTCCAGGAACGCCGCACGGGCACCGGCTACCGCCTCGCCCCCGCGATGGACCCGGTGTTCGAGGAGGGTGACCGCAGGATCTTCCACAGCTTGGAGCCCGCAGAACTCGCCGACGGCTGGGTGGTGGCGGTCTTCTCGGTGCCCGAGTCCGAACGCGCCCACCGCCACCAGCTGCGCTCCCGGCTCAGCTGGCTCGGCTTCGGCAACGCCGCCCCCGGCGTCTGGCTGGCGCCCGCCCGGCTGCTGCCGGACGCCCGCCGCCTGCTGGAGCGCCTCGGACTGAGCGCCTACGTCCACCTCTTCCTCTCCGCCGAGTACGCCGGCTTCGCCGAACTCCGTACGGCGGTGGCGAGTTGGTGGGACCTCCCGGCGATCGAGGCGCAGTACGCGGCCTTCACCGACGCCTGGCGCCCGATCGCCGAGGAGCTACGCGGGCAGGAGCGGACCGACCCGGTCGAGGCGTTCCGGGGCTACGTACCGATGCTCACCGAGTGGCGCCGGCTGCCCTACCTCGACCCAGGGCTGCCCGAGCCACTGCTGCCCGCCGACTGGAACGCCGTCCCGGGCCGCGCCGTCTTCACCGAGTTGCACGAACGGCTCGCCGAGCCCAGTCTGCGGTACGTCGAGAAGGTCACCGGGCTGTCCCACTCCTAGGGGCGTGTCCTGCTCCTACGGGCGTGTCCTGCGGATCTTCACCGGGTCCACGACGCTCCCCAGCCCTCGGCCGGGAGGTACCCCAGGGCACGAGCACGCCTCGCCGCGGCCTGATCCGACAAGACCCGCAAGACACGCCCCAGGAGCCGCCATGTCCGCCGGAAAGACCGACCACACCCCCACCGACCTGCTGATCCGCGCCGCTGCCGTCCACACCCTCGACCCCGGGCGCGCCCCCGACGAGCCGCCGCAGCGGGTGGTCGCCGTCACCGGCGGCCGGATCACCGCCCTCTCCCCCGAGCCCGACGGCCTGGACGCCCTGATCGGCCCCGACACCGAACTGGTGGACGCCCCGGACGCGACCGTGCTGCCCGCCTTCGACGACACCCACACCCATCTGATCCTGGCCGGCCACAGCGTCCACGGCGTCCCCGTTCACCGGGCCCGGAACCTCGCCGAGTTCCTCGGGCTGATCCGCGAGCACGCCGCCCGCACCCCCGCCGGGGCGTGGATCCGCACCACGGTCAACTGGCAGGAGGTACTGCTGGCCGAGCAACGGATGCCCACCACCCGGGAGTTGGACGCCGCCACCGCCGACCACCCGGTGCTGGTGCGCCGCGGCGCGTACAACATGGTGCTCAACTCCGCCGCGCTGCGGCTGGCCGGGATCACCGAGGCCACCGAGGCACCGCCCGGCGGGGTGATCGAGCGCGACGAGCAGGGGCGACTGACCGGCCGGCTGATCAACCGGGCGATCGAGCTGGTCGAGCGGGTACTGCCGCGCCCGGACCTCACCGAGCGGATCGCGGGCCTGCGCGCGGCGTCCGAGGACTTCGCCGCGACCGGGATCGGCACCGTCCGCGACTGCCTGGTCCCGGTCGAGGACCTCGACGTACTGGACGCGGCCCGCGCCGAGGACGCGCTCGCCGTCCGGGTCCGGGTGCTGGTCTCCGGCTTCGCCGCGCGGACGCCCGAGCAGGTGGACGCACTGCTGGACCGGATGGACGAGTGGCAGGCGAACGGCCGGGACGACGACCGACTCCGCCTGTGGGGCGTCAAGTTCGGCATCGACGGCGGCTTCGAGGCGGGCGCGCTGGAGGAGCCGTACCAGGGGCAACCCTGTTACCACGGGCGGCTGCTCTGGGAACCGGAGGAGCTGGTCGCCGCGGTGGACCGGGTGGTCGAACGCGGCCGGCGGGTCGGCGTGCACGCCTGGGGCGACCGTGGCCTGCGGGTGCTGCTGGACGTCTTCGAGCAGGTGCTGAAGCGCCGCCCCGGCCTGCCGCCCGGCACGCTGGTGGTCGAGCACGGCGGACTGGCCCGGGCCGACCAGCGGGCCCGGGCGATCGCGCTCGGCATCCCGGTGACGGTTCAGCACCCGCTGCTGCACGACGGCGCGCTCACCCAGCAACGCGTGTGGGGAGAGGAACGCACCGCCGCGCTGTTCCCCCTGCGGGAGTGGCTGGACGAGGGGGCGCAGCTCTCGGCCGGCTCGGACTTCCCGGTCGGCCCGTACGGGGCGATGGTGTCGGTGTGGGGCATGACCACGCGCGACACCACGGCCGGGGTGGTCGGCCCGGAGCACGCGATCGAGCGGGCCGAGGCGGTCGCGCTGCACACCGTCAACGCCGCCCGGCTGACCGGCGAGAGCAGCGTGCGCGGCAGCCTGCGGCCGGGCCACCTCGCCGACCTCACACTGTGGCTGCTGGACCCGCTGAGCTGCCCGGTGGACGCGCTGCGCGAGCTGCGGCCCGTCCGCACGGTGGTCGGCGGGCGGACCGTGCACCGGAGTTGACGATCCGTCAGGCCGCGACGAGCTCCCGCAGGTCGATGCCGCGGTGCAGCGCGCGCAGGTCATCGTGCAGGGTGGACGGCGGGACGACGAGCACGCCGCACGGCGCGTGGTCGAGGCAGTAGCGGCTGACCGAGCCGCGCACCAGTCGGCGCAGCCGCCCGCGCGCCGAGCCGTGGCGGCCGGCACTGATCACCAGCAGGTCGCCCGGCCGGTCGGCCAGCTCGGTCAGCACCCGGCCGGCCTCACCGCGCATGACCAGCGGTCGCACCGGCACGCCGACCGGCAGGCCGCCGAAGGCCTGCTCCAGCGCGCGCTCCAGCCGGGCCTCGGCGGCGTCCCGCCAGGCGCGGAGCAGCGGCGGGCACGGCCGGGCACGGTAGTTGCGCTCTCCCCCGACCGGGGTCCAGGCGAGCACCGGGACCAGCACGGCCCGCCGGGCCCGGGCCTCCTCGGCCGCCCGGTGCAGGGCGGTGAGGCTGTGCAGCGAACCGCTGACTCCGACGATGACGCGCGCGACGTCCGACATGATCCTTCGCTTTCCGATACCGAGGCTGTTCAGTGTCTGAGATTATGCTGCCACCATCTCGCCTCGGCCTGCAAATCAAAGGCATTAACTGAATATCGCCTTGCATCGCCCGCCGAGCGCCCCGGCTTCCCCTACCTCGGCCGGACCTCCTGCAACAGCCCCCAGGTGAAGTCGGCCGTACACAAGCACACCCGCCCGTCCGCGTCCGGCGCCTCGAAGTCCAGCTGGAACCGGTTCGGCGCACTCCCCTCACGCGGCCGGGCCCCCGGGAAGGCGGCGCCCACATCGCCCACCACACAACCCCACGGCACCAGGTCGGCCGGCGTCCGCAGCTCGGGCGCGGGGGCGCCCGCCGCCCGGACCAGCCACTCGTTCAGCAGCGGCACGCCGATCTCGGCCGGGCCGAGCAGGATCTCGAAGCGCAGCTCCGGCCAGAGCGGCAACGCCCATTGCCGCGCCACGCACGCCAGGTCCCCGATCCGGCGCGGCAGGCCCGCCTCCGCCGGCCCGAGCACGGCGGCGTACCGAGCGGCGCCACGCGGGAACCGGGGCGCGCGGACCATCGCCTGCCAGCGCTTGTTCGCCTCCCGCATCGAGGCACGGGTGGCGCCGAGCCGCCGCACCGCGTCCTCGACCAGGTCGGGGCGGTAGTCGGCCATCCGGCGCAGCAGAACGAGCTGGAACTCGGTGACCCCGAAGCCGTTGATCGCCATATCGGCAGACTAGGGCCCATCCCGACACTCAGGCCCGACACCCGGGCCTGGTGCCGAGGCCCGATTCCCGGAGCTCCGGGGCTCTCCGGAGCCAGCTGCCAATGTTCGAGCATCTGTTCGATTAGAGGCGTACGCTGGCCCCATGCACAGCACCGTCCACCTCCAGCCCTCACTGCTCGACGACGCCGACACCGGGGACATCCACCTCGGCCGGCTCGACGGCCTGCGGCGGCTGGTGCTCGGCGACGGTGCCTGGCTGGACGTACTGCCCGGCTGGCTGCACGGAGCGGACCGGCTGTTCGAACAGCTGGCCGCGACCGTGCCCTGGCGGGCCGAGCGGCGCGAGATGTACGAACGGACGGTCGACGTGCCGCGGCTGCTCGCCTCCTATCCGGCGGAGGCCGAGCCGCCGCACCCCGTCCTCGGCGAGGCCCGGACGGCGCTGAGCCGGCACTACGCGAAGGAACTGGGCGAGCCGTTCCGCACCCTCGGGCTCTGCTACTACCGGGACGGCCGGGACAGCGTGGCCTGGCACGGCGACCGGATCGGGCGGGGAGCCCGCGAGGACACCATGGTGGCGATCCTGTCGGTCGGCGAGCCGCGCATCCTGGCGCTGCGGCCGCGGTTCGGCGGCGGAGCCGTCGTTCGCCGACCGCTCGGCCACGGGGACCTCGTGGTGATGGGCGGCTCCTGCCAGCGCACCTGGGAGCACGCGATCCCGAAGACGGCCCGCCCGGTGGGCCCGCGGATCAGCATCCAGTTCCGGCCGCGCGGGGTCGCCTGAGGCCCCGCTTGCCACCCGCCGGTCGGACGCGGAGGCTGGCGAGTGGGGCCGACGGCACCAGGAGGGCGGCATGCCGAAGGCGGGCAGGTACCGCGAGGGCGTCCCGTGCTGGGTCGTGCTGACCACCCCGGACGTCCCGCGGGCTGAACGCTTCTACGGCGCGCTGTTCGACTGGGAGTTCGTCCCGACCGGCCCCGGCGAGGCGGTCGCCACCCGGTACGGCGCCCAGGTCGCGGCGATCACCTCGTCACCCGTCACCCCGGCCGCCGTCTGGACCACCTACCTCGCCTGCCCCGACCTGCGCCGCACCACCGCGCAGATCCGGGCCTCCGGCGGCCGGATCACCCGCGAGCCGTACGAGGTGCCCGACCAGGGCCGCGCCGCCCTCGCCGTCGATCCGCTCGGCGCACCCTTCGGCCTCTGGCAGGGCGAGGCCGTCGAGGGCGCCGGACTGGTCAACGAGCCGGGCACGCCCACCTGGAACGAGCACCTCTCCCCCGACCCGGACGCCGCGCGCGCCTTCTACCGCCACGCCTTCGGCTACGGCTACGACCGCCCCCGCGCGGGCCACACCCTCGCCCGGGTCGCGGGCCTGCCCGCCTGCAGTATCGGCCCCTCCGACACACCGCAGGCCACCGCCGCCTGGCGCATCCAGTTCGGGACGGCCGACGCCGACCGCACCGCCGCCCGACTCCGTTCCCTCGGCGGCACCGTCCTGACCGACCCCGAACCCACTCCCTTCGGCCTCTCGGCGTTGGTCCGGGACGGCGCCGGCGCGGAGTTCGTCCTGATCGCCGTCCCACCCGACGAATCCGCGGCGGCAGCCTGAGATGACCGGCGGCAACAACCCCGAGCAGCGATTCGCCTCCCCGGTCGAGGAGTTGAAGGACCTCCCCCGGCTTGGCGGAGCCAACCTCCGGCCGCCACCCTCTCCTGGCCCCAACTCGACCGCGAGGACCACGCGTTCGTCCACAGCCACCGCTGACCCACCGGGCCCGTGAGCAGGCTGTCCGTCACGGCGGCTACGGTGACCCCATGAGTTCCTTCCTGACCGTGTATCTGACCAACCTCGAGGACAAGCACACCCTGGCCGGCTGCGCCAGCGAGGACGTGCTCGAAGAGGTGCGCGGGTTCTTCGGCACCAATCTGGACCGCGCCGACCAGGAGTTCGCCGACCAGATCGCGGACGGCGCCCCCACCGCCCACGAAGCACTGCGCGCGGTGGTGTACGGCGGGCCGTTCGACAAGGAGCACGCGTTCCAGTACGGCTACGCGTACCAGCGCCTCTGCAAAATCGACGCGTCCGTCCTCGACAGCCGCTCCTTCGGCCCCTTCCGGGGCCTGTGGCTGGACGAGGTCGACCAGGGCCTGCGCGCGTACGGCGTCACCGCCGTCTCGGTCTCGGACTTCCAGTACGGCAGCGGCTTCCCCACCGAACTCCCCTACTGCGCCGAGGTGTCCTGCGGCGAGTGGTCTCCCGAGCAGTGCCGGGAGGCGCTCCGGCAGTTCGAGCTCGCCGAGCGCGAGGGCCGCGCGCCGGCGCTGGAGCGCGAGGTGGCCGAGGCCGTCGCGGAGGTCCTCGGCTGGCTCCGTGGGGCGCAGGAGGTCGAGGAGTACGGGGTCATCGGCTTCGTCTCCTGAGCCGCCCGGACCACGTCGGCTACGCCCCGCAAGGCCTTTCGGGACTTCCCGTCTCCGACGGGAACCCCGGCTGCGCGCCGACCTCGCCCAGGTCGGCCTGCGGATCTCCCACGAACCGGGCTCCGACCGCCGGCCGTCCCGAACCCGGCTTCGCCCGGGAACGCAGACGGGGCCCGATACCCGAGCAGGTACTGGACCCCGTCCGACAGTGGAGCGCCAGGCCCGGGTTGCACGGACTCTTCCTACTGAAAGTAGGACGTGCTCTGGTAGCACCGCTGACGCCTGACGAGGAATCATCTCCCTCGCGACAGGAAGTACAGTAGCAGCTCCGTGATCAGGCACCGAATCGGAGGGGAACCCGGCATGACGAGCGCTCGACCCGAGGTCGTTCCGTATGCGGACGGACGGCTGCTGGACGTCCACCGCCCGACCGCCGGCACCGCCGGGCCCGCCCCGGTCGTGCTGCTCTGGCACGGCTCGGGCCCCGACGAACGCGACGTGATGGGAACGCTCGCCCAGGAGGCCGCCGGGCTCGGCCTGTTGGTGCTCGTCCCGGACTGGCGCTCCGACCGCGAGGACGGCGGCCGCGCCGAGCTGCTCGCCTCCCTCGCCTTCGCCCGCCGCAACGCCGGCGCGTACGGCGGGGGCCCGGAGCGCTTCGTCCTGGCCGGCTGGTCGCTCGGCGGCCGGGAGGCGATCGCCGTGGCCACCCACCCCGACACCCCCGACGAGCTGCGTCCCACCGCCGCCGTCGGCATCGCCTCCGCGTACGGCCGCCCTGCCACCACCACCGGCGACTGCCCGCTGGACCTGCTCGCCGCGAGCCCCTCCCCCGTCCCGATCCGGCTGGTGCACGGCACGGCGGACGAGGTGGTTCCGGCGGAGCTCACCCGCCGATTGCACGCCGTGGTACCGACGGCCGAGTTGCTCGAACTCCCCACCGACCACGCCGGCGTGATCATGACCGCCTACAGCCCCGAGGCCAAGCGCTGCCTCCCCGCCACGGACCCCGACACCTTGAGCGCCGGCCGCCGGACCGCCGCCGTCCTCGCCCGGGCCGCCGGACTGCCGTAGCCGGATGCCCTGACGCCGCCGGCCGCGCTGCGGGCCACCGGCCGCAGGACGGGTCCGCCGGCCGCAGGGCTCAGTTCCCCGCCACCAACTCCCGCAGCCCGTGACCGCGTTCCAGCGCCTCCAGGTCCCGCTGGAGCGGCGGCCGCGGCACGGTCAGCACCGGGCAGGTGGCGTGCCGCACGCAGTAGGCGGTGACCGACGGCCGGATCATCCGGGACAGGCAGCCGCGCTCCCGGCCCGCGCCGAGCACCAGGACGTCCCCGGGCCGGTCGGCGCAGCGCACCAGGCTGTGGCCGGTCTCCCCGCGGACGGCCTGGCAGCGCAACCGGGCGCCGGCGTGGCGCCCGGCGAAGGCCTCGTCGAGCGCCTGCCGCAGCCGCGCGACGGCGGCGTCGCGGCCGGCGTCGAGCACCGGCGGGCAGACGGAGCGGCGGTATCCGAGTTCGTCGCCGGGCGGGCTCCAGCAGAGCACCGCAAGCACCTCGACGTCCGCGCGCCGGGCCTCGGCGACCGCGTGGTGGAGGGCGGCGAGGCTGCCGAGTGAGCCGCTGACGCCGACCACGATCCGGCCGCCGTCCGCACCCGTGTCCGCCATGGCCCGCCCCTGCCTCTCCGCCCGCGTCACTGAACCGAACCCATCCAAACCGAACCGAGCCATGTCGTCCGCACCCGACCGGTCCGTGCTGTGTCACCCCAGCAAAGCCGCCGACACCCACTCGGCCCCGCCCGTTGACACGGCTCTGACGCCGCGCCCGGCGTTCCGTACGCGTCCCTGATGCCCGCGGGGCCCGTCAGACCTCCGGCGGCTCGGCCTCCCACAGGTCGGCGAACATCCGGTCCAGGTGTTCCTCGCCGATCGGCGGGACCGGCAGCGGGTGGGTGGCCTGCGCGCGGAAACCGTCCAGCAACAGGGCGAGGTAGCGGCGCCAGAGGTCGGGGCGCAGCTCGGAGGCGGCGGGCAGGGCGCGGCAGAGCGGGCCGAGCAGGAAGAGCAGGTCCATGGTGACGACGTCGCGCCGCATGGTGCCCTGCTCCTGGGCGCGGGCGATCAGGGCGCCGACGGTGGCGGCGTGCCCGCGGCTGATCTCGATCATGCCGGGGATGGTGGGGATGGCCTGGGTGACCAGGTCGTTGATGCCCCGGTCGGCAGCGACGAGTTCGAAGATCCGCCCGAAGTAGCGTTCCAGTCCGGTCCAGGCGTCCTCGGCGGCGAGCGCCTCCTCCCCCGCCGCCGCCAGACCGGCCCCGGCGTCCGCGAAGACCTCGGCAATCAGCGCCTCGCGGGTCGGGAAGTGCCGGTAGAGGGTGGCGTTGCCGACTCCGGCCTCCTTGGCGATCTGGTCCAGGGGGACGTCGAGGCCGTGGCGGGAGAACATGTCGCGGGCGGCGGCGAGCAGCAGGTCGCGGTTGCGCTGCGCGTCGCGCCGGAGCCGTCCCGGGGGGTTCGCGCTGCTCGGTGCCATGCCCCGACCCTAGCAACCGGGCGGCCGCCCGGCGTTCAGCGGCTCGACACCCGCACCGACGACCACCCCGGGCCGACAACTACCCTGAGGGGAAACGGAGAAGTCGAATCCGAAACGGCCGGAGGGTACGGGGGATTGATGGCCACGGTGACGGAGTTGCGGTACTACCCGGTGAAGGGCTGCGCCGGGGTGGTGGTGGAGCAGGCGGAGCTGACCCGGGCCGGGCTGGCCCATGATCGCTCGTTCATGGTGGTGGACGCGAAGGGAGTGTTCCGCTCCCAGCGCCGGGACCGGCTGCTGGCCACGGTGCGTCCGACCGTCCTCGGCGGCGGGGACCGGCTGGCCCTGGCCGCGCCCGGGGTGGAGCCGGTGGCGTTCGACGTGGACACCGGGGGTCCGCGCCGCGAGGTGCGGATGTTCGACAACCCCTATCTGGGCATCGACCAGGGCGAGGAGGCCGCCGGATGGCTCTCCGAGGTGCTGGGTGCGCCCAGCCGGCTGGTCCGGGTGCCGCCGGAGCACGACCGGGTGACCGACGGGCTGACCCCGGGGACCTCCGGGTTCGCGGACAGCTCCGCCGTGCACCTGCTGTCGCGTTCCTCGCTGGACGACTTCAACGCGCGCTCCGGCGAGGCCCCGCTGTCGCTGGACCGGTTCCGTCCGAACCTGGTGGTGGACGGCTGGCCGGAGCCGCACACCGAGGACCTGCTCCGCCGATTCGCCGTCGGCGGAGCCGAGTTGGGGTACACCAAGCTGGCGATCCGCTGCGCGGTGACGCTGGTGGACCAGTCGACCGGCGCCCAGGCCGGCCCGGAGCCGCTGCGCACGCTGGCCCGCTACCGTCGGGCGGCGGCCGGCGGGGTGGCGTTCGGCAGCAAGTTCGCGGTGCTGCGGCCGGGCACGCTGCGGGTCGGGGACGAGCTGGCGGTGAGCGCCTGGGGGACGTCCGAACTGTAGGGCGCGTCCTGGACCGTTCCCGGTACGCCCGTGGCCCCGGCGGGGAGGTCCGCCGGGGCCGCGGTCGTGCCGGGAGGTGTCAGCAGGTCTGGTCGATCAGGGAGAACGTGGCGTAGTGGTCGCCGGTGTAGTAGTCCTCCTGGTCCTGCTGGCCGGTCACGATCCGGCGGGCGCCGCGGGTCGGGGCGCCCGGGGTGATGACGGTGTACTCGTGGTAGTACCCGTAGGACTGGCCGGGCAGGACGCTGCCTCTGTTCTGGAACACCACGCCGTCCTGCGAATACGGGAACGGCCCGCCGGTGGAGATCAGGTTGAGGGTGTCGGTGGCCTCCGGCGGAAGGGTGGACAGGCACACCGTGCCGCTCACGTCGGCGTGCGCGTCGGTGGCGACGGCGACGGGGGCGAGGGTCATCATGGCGACGGCGGTGATGGCGGCGGCGCGAGTCTTCCACGCGCGTAGAGTGCGGGTCATGCCCATCAGTGTGGCGGGCCACCGACAAGTCCGGAAGCCCTCAGTCAACTTTTTACCCACCGGTAACTCACCTGCCCCACCAGCGACTTCACCCGTACGCCCACCCCCGGAGCCACCCTCACCGAAGCCGTCCACGAACCGTCGGCACCGCCCTTGGGTCGACCGCCGTCGAACTACCGGGATCGACCCTGTCGGCCTGCTCACACCTTCACGGCCCTCCCACGACGCGCCACCGACGCCGCATAGAGTGGCGCACCGTGTCGGGCCGGAACGATCTCTGACGGGGTGGACATGGGTACGGGAGCGGGCACTTCGCTGACGGCGCACCAGCTGATCGGACTGCTGGTCGACCCGGGCGGCTTCCGCAGCTGGGACGAACCTCCGGCCGGGCCGCTCGGCGACCCCGACTACCGCGCCTCACTCGACCGGGCCCGCGAACGCACCGGCCTGGACGAGGCCGTGCTCACCGGCCTCGGCCTGATCGACGGACGGCCGGTCGCCCTGGTCGCCTCCGAGTTCGGCTTCCTCGGCGGCTCGATCGGCGTCGCCACCGCCGAACGGATCACCCGGGCCGTCGAGCGCGCCACCGCCGAGCGGCTGCCGCTACTCGCCCTGCCGGTCTCCGGCGGCACCAGGATGCAGGAGGGATCGGCGGCCTTCCTCTGCATGCTCCGCATCACCGCCGCCGTCCAGGCGCACCGCGCGGTCGGCCTCCCCTACCTCACCTATCTGCGCAACCCCACCATGGGCGGGGTCTTCGCCTCCTGGGGCACGCTCGGCCAGCTGGTCTTCGCCGAGCCCGGCGCCCGGCTCGGCTTCCTCGGCCCGCGGGTCTACGAGGAGCTGCGCGGCGTGGAGCTTCCGGCGGACGTCCAGCGGGCGGAGACGCTGGCCGAGCGGGGGCTGGTGGACGCCGTGGTGCCACCGCAGGAGCTGCGCGAGCTGCTCCGCCGAACGCTCACCGTCCTCGGCACGACTCCTCCCCCTCATACGGACGCCGCCCGCGCCGGTACGGGCCCCGCTCACGTCGAGGAGGTCGAGGCCGACGAGCACCCCGATGCCTGGGGCTCCGTCCGCCGCACCCGCCGCCCCGACCGCCCCGGTACCCGCGAGCTGCTCCGCCGCACCGCCGAGGAGCTGGTACTGCTGGACGCGCCCGGCGGCCGCGGCGGTGCGCTGGTCCGGGCCCTCGCCGTGCTCGGCGGCCGGCCCGTCCTGGTCGTCGGCCAGCAGCGGCAGAGCCCGGAGCACGAGCGCCCCTTCACCGCCGCCGACCTGCGGGCCGTCCGCCGCAGCGCCCGGCTCGCCGAGCAGCTGGGGCTGCCGCTGGTCACCGTGGTGGACACGGCCGGGGCCGAGCTCTCCGCCCAGGCCGAGCTGGACGGGATCGCGGTGGAGATCGCGCACTGCCTGACCACCCTGCTCGCGCTGCGCACGCCCGTCCTCGCCGTCCTGCTCGGCCAGGGCTCCGGCGGCGGCGCGCTGGCGCTGCTCCCGGCCGACCGCGCACTCGCCGCCGGGCACGCCTGGCTCGCGCCGCTGCCGCCGGAGGGCGCCTCGGCGATCGTCCACCGGGACGGCGAGCACGCCGCCGAGCTGGCCCGCGCCCAGGGCATCGGCGCGCACCAGCTGGCGGAGGTCGGGCTGGTGGACCAGGTGGTCCCGGAGCTGCCGGACGCCGCCGAGGAGCCGGAGGCCTTCTGCGCCCGGATGGGAGCCGCCATCGGTACGGCGCTCGACGCCCTGGCCGCCACCGGGGAGACGGACCGACTCGCGGCCCGGGCCGCCCGGCACCGACGGCTGGGCGACGCTCAGCGAGGCGACACCTCCGGGCTGTGACGCCGAGGTGTGGCGCCGGGCACAGATCGTCTGTACCCAAAGTGGCGTGACCGGGCCGTCCGGTGACAGCCGCCGCGCCCAAACGGTGAGTGCGCTCACAGACGAATCGAGCCTACGACGGGCGGTAGTGGTGGCTCCCGGGTACTTGACAGGCCTCCGCCCGGGACGCCTCCCGACCGACGTCTTCCCAGGTCATCACCGGTCCGGGCACCCACCACCGCCGTTCCTGCGAATCCACGGCGCCGACCGCGCGTACGACCGGGCGTCGTAACCAGGGGGTCTTGGCTACGGCCTCCCCGGTCTGGCAACAATGGCTCTCGTCGTCAGCCGCACCGGCCCCTGTCCCGCCGGTGAACGGCTCACCGCCGAAACGCGCCCCACGACCACTCGGCCCCTGTCCGGCCACGGTCCAGGCGGGGCGTGACACCGGCCCAACCCGATTGAGGTCCCGTCTTACATGCCCGCTTTCAAGCTCCGTATGCGCACTTCCGCCGCGACCCTCGCCGCCACCGCCGGTCTGACCGCCCTGGGCGCGGGCGTTCTGCCCGCCACCGCGAACGCCGCCACCGTGTCCCCGAAGACCATCGCCGCCCAGATCGTCCCGGCGAACCAGCTGGCCTCGTTCAGCCACATCATCTTCCACGAGTCCAGCTGGAACGTGCACGCGACCAACCGGAGCTCGGGCGCCTACGGTCTGGGCCAGGCGCTGCCGGCCTCCAAGATGGCCTCCGCGGGTGCGGACTGGAGGACCAACCCGCGCACCCAGATCAAGTGGGCGCTGAACTACATGAACACCCGCTACGGCAGCCCGAACGCCGCCTGGGCGTTCTGGCAGACCCACCACTGGTACTGAGCCGACCGACCACCGGCGTACCGACTTCCACCCGTCTCCTGACCACTCTCCCCTCACCCCGGGGGTCGGACAGGGACCACCGGGGTGACCCGAGAGGGCCCGGGCCCGCGCGATCCGCGTGGCCCGGGCCCTCCCGTGGTTTCCGTGCCTCTCACAGCTCCCCGGTTCGGGGTTCTCCGGTTCACAGCTCCCCGGTTCACAGCCCGCCGCTTCACAGCTCCCCGGTGAGCCCGAGCAGCTCGCGCATCCGCGCGTACTTGGCGGCCAGCCGCTCGGCGGTCACCCGGTCCAGCGAGGCCAGCCGGGCCGGGTCGGAGTTGTGCGCCAGATCGGCCCGCTTGACCAGCAGCGCGCCGGGCGTGGCCAGGATGCGCGCGGTGTACTCCTCCACCGGCTCGTCCGGGCGGCGGGTGAGCGCGTCCACGATCGCCTTGGTCTCCGTCGACAGCGCGGCCGCCGCCAGCCACTCCCGACTCAGCCGGTCGTCCTCGACGGTGTCGTGCAGCCAGCCCGCCGCGATCTGCGCCTCGCTCCCACCGCGTGCGGCCGTTCCGGCGGCGACCGCCACGATGTGCTCGCTGTACGGGTGCCCGTTCTTGTCGACCTGCCCCTGGTGGGCGCGACGTGCGACGGCCTCCACCTCGGACAGGCTCAGATACTGCTGCTCCATCGGCCCATCGTAGGCCCGTGATCTTCGCGGTGGCGGCTGCTGGTTTACTGCCCCGGGGCTCCGACGGCGCCCTGGGGCCACCGCCCCGGGGGTTGACGGCTCTCTGGCGGGCTACCCACGCCGCCGCACCCGGCAGACCCGTCCGAGCGACCCGAGGAACCATGCCATCCCTGCATCCGCTGCTGTCCGGCTTCGCCCCGATCTGGCTCCTGACCGGGATCGGCTACCTCGTCGGCCGCTCCGGACTGCTCGGGCCGCAGGCCGAGGTGGTGCTGAACCGGTTCGTCTTCCACGTCGCGATGCCGGCCGCGCTCTTCCTGATGATCGTCCGCACCCCGCTGGACCGTTTCGCCAACCCCTCGATGCTCGCCTTCGCAGCCGGCACCGCCGTCGCGACCGGCCTCGGACTGCTCGCCGGACACCTGCTCTTCCGACGCAAGCCCGGCGAACTGGCCGTCGGCGCGATGGCCTCCGGCTACGTCAACTCCGCCAACCTCGGCATACCCGTGACCATGCAGGTCCTCGGCGACGCCTCCTTCGTCGCACCCGTGGTGCTGTTCCAGATCCTGCTGGTCACCCCCGCCGTCCTCGCCGTCCTGGACAGCGGCGCGGCCGGCCGCCGGGCCCTGCTCACCCTGCCGCTGCGCAACCCGATCCTGCTCGCCACCGCACTCGGCGCCGTCGTCTCCGCGACCGGGCTGCACCTGCCCGCCGAGCTGAACCGTTCCGGCGAACTGCTCGGCGGTGCCGGAGTACCCACCGCCCTGATCGCCCTCGGCATGTCCCTGCACAACCGCCCGCCCGCCGACGGCCGTTCGCGCCGCACCGAGGTCGGGCTGACCGTCGCGATCAAGACCCTGGTCCAGCCGCTCGCCGCCCTCGCCGTGGCGGGCCCGCTGCTCCACCTGCCGCCCCATCAACTGCTCACCGTGGTGCTCTTCTCCGCGCTGCCGACGGCGCAGAACGTCTACACCTACGCCCGCGAATACGGGCAGGGCTCCGTCCTCGCCCGGGACGCGGTGCTCTGGTCGACGCTGGTGTCGATGGCGACCCTGTCCGTCATCAGCTGGGCCCTCGGGCCCGCGTAGCCCGTCTCAACTCCCGCCCCGGGCGGCGGCCACGACAGCGGTCATCGCCTCCAGAAAGTGCCGGGCCGTCGCCAGCTCCGCCGGGTCGAACCGGCCCATCTCCGTCACCAGGTCCCCGATCAGGCCGCCGAAGAAGCCCTGCCCCAGCTCCATCGCCCGCTCCTCCACCACCAGCCGGACCTTCCGCCGGTCCCGCGGATCGCGCTCACGGCGGATCAGCCCGAGCCGCTCCAGCCGGTCCACCAGCCCGGTGGTCCCCGCCGAGTTCAACCGCAGCGCCTCCCCGAGCCGCCCCGGGGTGACCACCTCTCCGGCCCGGGCAGCGTCCAGCAGGTGGATCAGCGCCCGCAGATCGGTCGGATGCAGGCCGTTGCGGGCCGCGAACTCGGCCCCGAACAGGTCGAGTTCGACCGTCAGGCCGCGCAGCAGATGGACCAGCCGCATCGGCTCCTCAACCTCGGACACCCTGTCGTCCTTCCTCGGGCAGTCGCATGCCAGCATTCTCTCGTTCGGCGAGATACTCGTCCAACAAGTGATTCATTGTCCGACCCAGTCGGTGATCACACCACACTGCGGAGACCCATCATGTCCACCCGCACCGCCCCCTTCCTCGCCGCCTACGACGCCTTGCTCGCCCGCTGGCCCGTCCCGGTCGAACCCCTCGCCGTCCGCACCCCGCACGGCACCACCCGGATCAACGCCTGCGGCCCCACCGACGGCCGCCCCCTCGTCCTCCTCCACGGCGGCGGCGCCACCTCCACCATGTGGTTCGCCAACGCCGGCGCCTGGGCCGAGGCCGGCCACCGCGTCCTCGCCGTCGACCTCATCGGCGACCCGGGCCGCAGCATCCACGACGGCGCCCCACTCCGCGACCTCCCCGGCCTGCTCGGCTGGCTGGACGCCGTCCTCGACCAACTCGACGTCCCCGAGGCCGACTTCTGCGCCCACTCCTACGGCGCCTGGATCGCCCTGCACTACGCTCTGCACGCCCCCACCCGGGTCAGCCGCCTCGCCCTCCTCGACCCCACCCAGTGCTTCACCGGTTTCCGCCCCGGCTACCTCCTACGTGCCCTCCCCCTCTTCCTCCCCCGCCGCACCCCGGCCCGCGCGCGCTCCTACCTCGACTGGGAATCCGCCGGCGGCCACGGCCTCGACCCCGCCTGGCGCGACCTGTACGCCCTCGGTTACGCGGACTTCCCCGCCTCCCCCGTCATCACCGGCCCCCGCCCCACCCCCGCCCGCCTCCACAGCCTCACCACTCCCCTCCTCACCCTCTACGCCGCCAACTCCCGCCCCCACGACCCCCACCACACCGCCGAAGCCACCCGCCACGCCGTCCCCCACGCCACCATCGCCATCCTCCCGGGCACCTCCCACCACTCCCTCCCCACCGCTGCCGCACCGGAGGTCGACCGCCACGTCCTGGACTTCCTGCGCCCCGCCCGCCCCTGACCCGGCCCGGCGCAGCATCACGGCGAGCCGAGCGAACGCCCCAAGCCGACGCCCCCGCGCCTACGCGTTCCTTCGCCGTGTCTCGAAGCCCGCCTGGAAAGTCGGCGGGTCCGACTTCCCACCCAGGAAGACGTTCGGCCGCCCTCGACCGATCAGCGGCGTCGAGCCCATGCCTGTCCACCCGGTGGCTCGTCGGGTAGACCGTGGGGAAGGGGCCGCCGTCGTCGGTGTCGGACGACCGAGGTCGAATCCGCCGCCGCTGCTGCCGGAGCGGCCGCGAGCGCGGCGCGGGGAGGGGTTAAACGCCCCACAGCGGGGGCACGGGGGGGCAAACCAGAAAAGGAAGGACA
>NZ_JBEXKB010000059.1:0-57039 GCF_040609455.1 Kitasatospora sp. NPDC004669 | reverse complement strand
CTGGGCTACCGGGGCCAGCGTTGACCCGGGCCTGCGCCGGCCGCGCCGCGGCCCCGACCCCCTCCCGGGGGGCCGGGGCCGCGGCGTTCTCCGGCAGCCACCGGGCTCGACGCGCCGGGAGGGGCGGACTCTGCCAGGCTGGAAGGGCAGCTACCTCGATCGAGGAGGCCCGCACCGATGTCAGCGCAGAACCCGGGACCGTCCGGACGGCGGGCCCGTGCCGCCGCGCTCCGGGCCGCGGAGGTCCGTCGCGCGCGGCGCCGGCGGTGGCTGATGGGCGGAATGATCGGCCTGGTGCTGGCCGTCGTGGTCGGCGGGATCGCCGTCGTGATCGCGACGAACCAGGGCTCGTCCCCGCCCTCCGGTGTCCCGGCGCACCCGCGTACCACCGCCGAGGGCCGGACCACGCCGCCGCCCTGGGACGCGCCCGCCGACGTCGCGGCGGCCGTGAAGGCGGCCGGCCTGCCGATGCTCGGTGCCGAGGGCACGGCCCTGCACATCCACGCGCACCTCGACGTGTACGCCGACGGACAACCCGTGACGGTGCCCGCGCTGATCGGCATCGACGAGCGCGCGCAGCGGATCAGCCCGCTGCACACCCACGACACCACCGGCGTGATCCATGTCGAGTCGCCGGTCAACGCCGACTTCAGCCTCGGCCAGTTCCTGACCGAATGGCAGGTCTCCGCCTCCGCCGACCACCTCGGCGGGCTGCGCACCGATGCCGCCCACACACTGACCGCGTACGTCGACGGCAAGCCGGTGGGCGGCGACCCGGCGGCGATCCTGCTGCACGCCCACGACGAGATCGCCCTGGTGTACGGCACGGCGGCCGAGAACGCCACCGTCACCGTGCCGGGCGGCTACAACTGGCCGAGCGGACTGTAGCGAGCGGGCTGTAGGGCGTCTCCTGCGGGTCCTTGCCGCGTCCGCCAGAACCCACAGGACACGCCCTGGGCGACGCCTCCGCGGGCCCGGTGAGCCCCTTGGTCATGAAGACCCGGGTGGTGCCCGGCGGATCGCACGGGACCTCGCCGAGCCGGGTCCACCCGTGCTTCCGGTAGAAGCCGGGGGCCTGGAAGCTGATCGTGTAGAGCACCGCCGAGCGGCAGCCGCGCGCCCGGGCCTCCGCCTCCGCTCGCCGCAGGATCTCGCCGCCCAGCCCGTTCCCCCGCAGCTCGGGCGGCAGGAAGAACAGGTCGACGAAGAACAGCCCGAGCGAGGTGCGCCCGGTCAGCCCGCCGAGCACCCGGTGCGTTCCGGGCTCGCGGACCAGGACCGCGAGCGGCCTCCGGTCGTCGACCCCGGTCCGTTCGACGTTGAAGCGGTCCAGCGCGTCGGAGACCAGCGCGAGGTCGGCGGCCGCGGGGGCGTCGGTAACGAGCAGGTCGGGCCGCGGCGAGGCGGCGGTGGTCGGGTGTGTTGCGGGCATGGCTCCTCCAGCGTGCGGGGCACGGGCGGCCCGGCGGACCGGGGAACGCTACGGCGGGAACGCTTCGACGGGCGTCGAAGCGCTCCCGGCGACAATCGGTGGCATGGACGACCGACCCGCTGACCGGGACGTGGGCGTGGACCTGCCCGCCGTGGCCAGGTTGCTCGCCGACGGCACCCGGGCCGCCTTCTGCCTGGCGCTGCTCGACGGCCGGGCGTGGACGGCCAACGAACTCGCCCGCCACGCGGGGGTCGCGCCCTCGACCGCGACCTCGCACCTGAACCTGCTGGTCGGCGGTGGACTGCTGGCCGAGGAGCGGCACGGCCGCCACCGCTACCTGCGGCTGGCCGACCACCGGGTGGTCACACTGATCGAGAGCCTCGCCGACCTCGCCCCGAGGCAGACCGTCCGACCGCGCACGCTCGCCGGCACCGGCCGACAGCAAGCACTCGCCCGGGCCCGGCTCTGCTACGACCACCTGGCCGGATCCCTCGCCCTGGCGGTCACCGACGCGCTGGTCGGGCGCGGCCTGCTGGACTGGGGCCCAGCCCCGGGCCTGACCGCCGTCGGCCGCGACTGGCTGACCGAGCTCGGCATCACGCTGCCGGGCGGCTCGCGCCGCCCGCCGGTGCGCGCCTGCCTGGACTGGACCGAGCGCCGCCCTCACCTCGGCGGCGCGGTGGGTGCCGCGCTGTGCGACCACGCCCTCGCCGCCGGCTGGCTCACCCGGATCGGCACCGGCCGCGCCCTCGCCGTGACCCCGGCCGGCCGACGGGCCTGGCAGGACCTCCTCGGCCTGTCGCCCGCCGACCTGTGAAGACGCCCGTACTCCCGTAGCTCAGGCCAGCTCGCGCATCCGGCGGACCGGGCTAGCCAGCAGGAGCGCGGGGCTGGCCAGGCTGCTCAGCGCGAAGAGCAACAGCGCCGTGCGCGGTCCCCACACAGCGGCCGCGGCACCGGCGGCGAGGGCGCCGACCGGGATCGCGCCCCAGGAGACGAAGCGGACCGTGGCCATCACCCGGGACAGCAGCTCCGGCGGGGTCTGGGTCTGCCGGTGGGTGCGGGTCACGATGCTGAAGACCACGACGCCGGCCGCGAACCCGGCGTTGCCGACGGCGAAGACCAAAGCCCCCCAGCCGGATCCGGCCACCGGGAGCAGCAGCGCGAAGGCGGTGGCGACCACCGCGGCCCAGCAGACCGCGCGGGCGCCGCCGATCCGGGCCACCAGCCGGGGCGTGACGGCGGCGCCGAGCAGGCTGCCGAGGCCGCCGGTGGCCATCAGGGCGCCGACCGCGGCGGCCGGCGCGTCCAGGGTGCGGACCAGGAACACCGGGGTGAGCGCCATCAGCCCGCCGCAGACGAAGTTCACCGCGGTGGCGCCGGCGACACAGGGCCTGATCACCGGGTGCCGGGTGACGAACTGCCAGCCCTCGCGGATCTGCTCACGCATCCCGGCGCCGCCCGCGGGTCCGGCAGCCGGCTGTTCGACGCGCGGCAGGCTGCCCAGCAGCGCCGCCGAGGCCAGGTAGCTGACCGAGTCGAGCAGCATCGAGGCCGCGCCGCCGACCAACTGCACCAGCACACCGCCCAGCGAGGGCCCGGCCAGGTCGGTGGCCGCGATGCTGCCGGAGACCAGGCTGTTCCGGGAGGTCAGCTGCTCCTTGGGGACGACCGTGGGCAGGAAGGTGGAGTTGCCGACGTCGAAGACCACGCTCGCGAAGCCGACCAGCAGCGCCACCAGCACGAGCTGCGGGAGCCCCAGCACCCCGAGGGCGGCCGCCACCGGCACCGAGGCCACCGCGACGCCGCGGACCAGGTCCATCGCGACCTGGGTGCCGCGCAGCGGCAGCCGCCGGACCAGCACGCCGGCCGGCAGTCCGATCAGCAGCCAGGCGACGTAGGAGGCGCCCGTGATCAGGCCGACCTCGAACGCCGACGCGTGCAGGGTGACCACGGCGATCAGTGGCAGAGCCACCGTCGTCACCTGGTCCCCGAGCCGGCTGACCGTCGAGGCGGTCCAGTAGCGCCAGAACGCCCCCGCCCCGCCGTCGCGCCGCCCGCCGGGCCGTACCGCGTCCGCCGTGTCCACCGTTTCAGCCGTCACGTCCGCCCCTTCGCCGCCACCGGTCCACGACCGACTAAGTTTCCTTTGGGAACTCACTATAATCAATATTCATGCGGCACACCGAAGCGGCTGACCCCGACTGCGCGATCTCCCAGGCCCTGAGCGTGGTCGGGGACACCTGGACCCTGCTCCTGATCAGGGACGTCGCCGGCGGAACGCACCAGTTCGACGCGCTGCAGAACGGGCTGGGCATCAGCCGGAAGGTGCTGACCGAGCGGCTCAAGGCGCTGGTCGCCGACGGTGTGCTGGAGAAGCGGCTTTACCACCCGCACCCGCCGCGCTACGAGTACCACCTGACCGGGACCGGGCGCGGCCTGCTGCCGGTGCTGGTCGCCCTGCAGGACTGGGGCGGGCGGCACATCCTGGGCGACGGCTCGCTCACCGGCACCAGCACCGCCGACTCGGCCGAGGCCCGCCGGGTCATGGCGCTGACGGGCCACCGGCTGCCCGCCCTGGAGCTCGCGGCCGCCTCCGGCGGCCTGGTCGACCCGGTCGCCGCGGACCGTACCTGGACGGTGCTGTACTGCTTCCCGGGCGCCTTCGCACCGGGCGTCATGGGCCACCCGCCCGGCTGGGGCGAGGTCCCGGGCGCGGCCGGCTGCACGCTGGAGTCCTGCACCTATCGGGACCGGATGGGCGAGTTCGCCGCCCGCGACGCCGCCGTCTACGGCGTCAGCACCCAGCGCCCGGACCAGCTGGCCGCGTTCGCCGAGCACGCGCGGATCCCGTTCCCGCTGCTCTCGGACGCCGGGCTGGAGCTGGCGGCCTCGCTGCGACTGCCCACCTTCCGGGCCGCGGGCGTCGACCGGCTCAAGCGGCTCACCCTGGTCCTCGACGCGACCCGCACCGTGCGAGGTGTCCTCTACCCCGTCACCGACCCGGCGGGCTCGGTCGAGGACGCCCTCGCCCTGCTCGACGGTCTGGCGGCGGGATGACGGCGGGTGCGTCACCGGCCCGGCCGGTGACGCACCCGATCACAACGGTTCCGCACGTGACGGGTTCGTCAACGGTCATATCCGCTACTTGCGGCCCTTCCGCCCGCCCCGCCCGCCCTTCCCCTCCAGGGTGCGGTGCGCGGCGCCGAAGGTGAGCGCGGCCCACAGGACGGCGACGGCGCCCGTGACGTAGACACCGGCGCCGCGGAAGGAGAGGTCCTCGTCCCGGGTGGCCGGCGGGGCCCAGCCGTCCGGGTCGACCAGGACGGTCGCGGTGGTGCCGACGGACGTACCCGAGCAGCCGATGCCCTCGATCGTGCCGTGCGGCAGGGGCTGGTCGTCCTCGCGCCGGATGCCGCAGGTCCAGCTCACCTTGCCCGTCTTGTCCTTGCCGCTGTGCGCCGAGGTGATGACCACCCTGGTCTCCACTCCGCGATCGGCGATCAGTTGCGCGCGGATGGCGGCCGTGGGGATCACCAGGAGCAGCACGCCCAGCAGGACGGCCGGCCAGACCACCCATCCGGTGCTCCGGATCAGCATCAGTCCCACGACGGACGCCATCAGGACCAGGATGGCGAGGACCGTGCAGGCGACCTGGTAGTCAGGATCGGTGGCGAGCCCGAGCAGCCCGATGATCAGCAGCGGTGCGAGCACCCCGACCAGGACCGCCGTCCGACGCACCGTGCGCGGCGCGAGCGGAGCGTCCTTGCGCGGGCGCTTGCGGACGGGCTTGGCCGGCCGGGACACACCCGCGGCGAGTGGTCGCTTCTTCTTCTTGCCGCTCTTCTGATCGGCGCTGTGGCTCTTCGCCATGGTGCCCCCGTTCGGTGGTGCTTGTTCGTGCTCGCGTCAGTGTGACGGCAGGCCCCGACAGCCGGAGGGCCGGGGTGCGGCCTGCGGGACGGCGGACCGACGCCCGATCAGTTCCGCCCCAGCGCCGCCTGCTCCAGGTCGAGGTCGCGCTGGAGCACCCGCAGTGTGGTGTCGCTGATCCGGTGTTCCTCGTAGAGGCGGTGCAGCCGGGTGTTCTGCACGGCGATGACCTCGTGCCGCAGTTGGCGGTAGGCGTCGTCGGCGGTGGTGCCGTCGGGGGCCTCGGGGGTGCGGTCGAGTCGGGCGGTCAGGGCGCGGCGGACCCGGTCGACGGCGGTGTCCGGGACGGCTTCCAGCTCCGCCAGGCCCTCGACGTGGTCGAGGGCGGTGCGGTTGAGTTCGTCGCGGGCGTCGTCCTCCTCGCGCGCGGTGTGCTCGGGTTCGAGGGCGAGCCCGGAGCGGTTGACCACGGCGGCGAGGGTCAGGCCCTGGACGACCAGGGTGAGTACGACGTTCGAGACGGTGAGCACCAGTACCAGCGGCCGTCCGGCGAGTCCGTCGCCGCCCTCGGTGAACAGCGGGATGGACAGTGCGGCGGCCAGCGGCATGACGCCCCGGGTGCCGGCCCAGGTGACCACCCCGGCCACCCGCCAGGAGAGCCGCCCCCGGTTGGGCTTGACGGCCCGGGTGAGCGGCAGGGTCCAGAGCACCCGGACGGCGATCAGCACCGCGGCGATCGCCACCGACTGCAGCGGCCACCAGCCGGTGCCGGCCGGTAGTTCCCGGACCAGGGTGGGTAGTTCCAGACCGACGACGGAGAAGACGACGCTCTCCAGCAGGAACACCACCACCGCGTACACGGCGTGCACCTGCAGCCGGATGTGCGCGTCGGTGAGCCGGTGGGTGGAGCGGCCGAGCAGCACCCCGGCGACCACCACCGAGGTGACGCCCGAGGTGTGCGCGGACTCCGCCAGCACGTAGGCCGCGTACGGGGTGACCAGCGCTATCACCGTCTCCAGCACCGGGTCGGTGGTGCGGCGGCGCAGCAGCCAGACCAGCCCGGCGACGGCCGCGCCGACCACGCTGCCGCCCCCGCCGAGCAACACCAGTTCGCCGCCCGCGGCGGGCAGGTCGACCGTCCCGCCGACCGCCACCGCGACGCCGACGGCGACCTTGAACAGCACCAGGGAGGTGGCGTCGTTGAACAGGCTCTCCGCCTGCACCAGCACCTGGACCCGCCCGGGCAGGGCGAGCCGGCGGCCGAGCGCGGTGACCGCCACCGGGTCGGTGCTGGAGAGCACGGCGCCGAGCACGAAGGCCATCGCGGGCGGCAGTCCGGCGACGGCGACGGCCGCGAAGCCCACGGCGGCGGCGGAGGCGAAGACCAGGCCGAAGGAGAGGACGGTGACCGGCCGCCAGACCATCCGCAGGTCGCGCAGCGACAGCTCCTCGGCGGAGGAGTAGAGCAGCGGGGGCAGCACCACCATGCCGATGATCTGCGGCGGTACGTGCAGCGCGGGCACCCCGGGGATCAGCGCGACGGCGAGCCCGGCCAGCACGAGCAGCGAGGGCGCGGGCACCCGCCATCGCCGGGCGAAGGTGGCCACACTGGTGGCGAGGACGACCAGGACGAGAACGATCCCCACGGCGTGCATCTGCAGAAACGACCCATCGCAACCTTCGGGGTCGCCGAAGCCCGATCGCCGCAGTCGTCCCCCGAGCCGACCAGACTTCCCGGCACACCGAGCGTCATCTTATCGGCATTTTTGCGCCACCGACCTCTCCGACCACTACCCGCTCGCCGCGCACTGAGCCTCGGAGGCGTACGGCGCCGCCGGTGTGGGGCGCATCACAGCCCCCGGGGCGGTTCGGCCTCATACGATCGTGATCGCGGACGCCGGAGTCCTGCGGCGCCCGCCCGGCACCCCGCGATCCGGCCCGAGGAGAAGCGCACCTTGACCACCCCCACCGCCGCGCCCGACAGCTACTACCACCGCACCGGCGAGCAACGCTACAAGCCGACCGCCCACGCGCAGGGGGCCTGGCACCCCGACGAGCAGCACTTCAGCCCGGTCGGCGGCCTGATCGCCCACGCGATCGACCGCCACCGGGCCGACCGCCCCGCCGACGGGCTGGCGCTGGCCCGGATCAGCTACGACATACTCGGCCTGATCGCCCTCGACGAGTGCGAGATCACGGTGGAGACCGTCCGGCCGGGTCGCACCATCGAGCTGGTCGAGGCGGTGGCGACGATCGGCGGCCGCGCGGCGGTCCGGGCCCGGGCCTGGTACCTGGCCGAGCTGGACACCACCGCCGTCGCCGGGACCCACGACGAACGGCTGCCCGCGCCGGAGGAGTTCGACCCCTGGGCGATGAGCGGGCGGTGGGGCGGGGGCTACATCGCCTCGATCGACGTCCGCCGCCGCTCCACCGCGCCCGGCCGCGCCGCCGCCTGGATCTCCACCCCGCTGGAGCTGGTCGCGGGGGAGCCCAGCAGCCTCCATGCCTCCTTCATCGCCCTGGTGGACACCGCCAACGGCATCGCCGTCCGGCAGGACCCCACCGAGTGGATGTTCCCCAACACCGATCTGACGATCCACTTCCACCGCCGCCCCGAGGGCCGCTGGACCGGCCTGGACACCAGCGTCACCTTCGGCCCGGCCGGGCACGGCGTCACCAGCACCGTGCTGCACGACGTCCACGGCCCGGTCGGCCGGGCCGAGCAGATCCTCACCGTCCGCCCGCTGACCGGCGGTTAGGGCACCGCGCGCCGCCGAGGAACTCGGTCCCCGCCCCGCTGGCAGCCCGACGGCGCCACCCCTCCCACGGGGCGACGCCGTCGAGGTGTGCGCTCAGCCGGGCAGCGAGTCCATGAAGGAGCTGACCGAGAAGACCGCCTTGCCGGGCCCGGCCGGGCCGTAGCCGGGCGGGGAGGAGAGGCCGAACTCCTCCAGGGTGGCCCGATAGGTCTGCAGCAGCCGGATGTGGTACTCCAGCGGCGCGCCCTGCGGGTTGGCCTTGCCGAGCGGGGTGGTGGGCTCGGGGCACCAGGTGGTGAAGCGCGGGACCACGCCGTGCGACATGAAGAAGCGCAGGCCCTCCCGGGTGGAGGCGATCGCCTCGTCGACCGTGGTGAAGCCGAACGGCTCGGCCATCTCCACGCCCGCCACGAAGTTGGGGATCACGTTCTCCGCGCCGAACACCTCGGTGGAGTCCAGGATCCGGCGATGCCACTCGTCCCGGCCGACGTAGCGCTCCTTGCCGGGGCAGTAGAGCTCGAACAGCCGCTTGTCCCACACCTCGAAGTTGGGGTGGTAGATCCGCACGCCGTAGTCGTGGAAGCGCTGCACGTCGTCGCGCGGCAGCGCCTGGGCGACCACCTTGCCGATCCAACGGCCGGGGAAGCGCTCCTCGATGGCCTTGGCGTACTGCCCGTAGAAGTCGGCCTCGTCCAGGCCGCCGACCTGCGAGGTGATCGCCCCGCCGGTCAGGGTGTACGCCTGGGAGGCGCGGGCGGTGTCGTGCCTGTCGATCAGCTCCAGCGCCTCCAGCACCTCCTCGACCGGCTTGACCCCGGTGTACGGGCGGCCGGCCGCCTTGTGCTGGCGCCAGTTGTGGTTGATGTCGCAGTACTGGCACTCCTCCTTGGCGCCGAAGTACTGGCAGACCCGGAACACCGTGAGGTAGATCAGGTAGCCCCACTGGATGGTCGGCGCGACCTCCATCACCGACTTCCCGTTCGCCAGGGCGTGCCGGTAGTAGTCCGGCATCGGCGGCAGGCCGACGTCGGCGATCCGCGTGCCGTCCAGGTAGAGGCCGAGCGTGCCGTCCTCACCCGCGCCGACCCGGTACGGCGAGTCCGGGTTGACCCGTACCGACACCACCGTGCGGCGCAGCCCGTACGGCCCGCCGGTCAGCACGACCTCCTCCGGCGGCCGGTTGAGCGCGGCCGCGCCCAACTCGGGCAGCGTGCGGTGGTCGAAGGAGAAGATGAAGTACGACTTCGGCTTGACCTCGCCGCCCCCGTCGGCGCCGGAGCTGCCGCTGAGGGCCGACTCGTCGAAGGCCATGCCGCCGCGCAGCAGGTCCTCCTTGATCACCGCCTCCCGGGGCACGTCGGGGAAACGCTCCATGAGGTCCTCGACGAGTGCGGTGCGGCTGCGGGCCTGGCTCTCCATGCGCTGCTCTTCCTTCCTGGCCCCGCGTCCTCCACGGCGCCCAGCTCATTGTTCTCCCTCTTACGCGCGTAGCCGTGACCGGCCGCACCAAGGAGGACCGACTCGCCCGCTCGGCCGGGAGGCCAAGGCGCGGGGCGTTTCGATGCATGACAAGGCCGCGTCCACACGCCGTCGGCATGAACGTTCACCTTATCGGGTGTAGAAGATCGTCCGTCGGGATCCGGAACGCGCCTTCGCGCCTACGGTTGGGGATCGAGCGAGACGGGGCCCGCGGCGTGGAGTTCCCCTTCGCGGCGGGCGAGATGACGACCCGTCACATCCTGCGAGACCCTTCTCAGAGGAGGCTCCATGCCCCTGCGCATCAGATCGGACTCACCACCCGCGGACGCCCTCGTTCCGGTGGTGGGCGCATGAACACCACCGCGATCGAGCGGATCCTGCGCGGCCCCAGCGGACTGGGGACCTCCGGGCTGCAGTTGAGGCCGCAGGTCCCGGCTGCGGAGGCTCCGGTCGTGGAGGCCGCGGCGGCCGCCGTCCCCGAGACCGTCCTGCCCGAGGCCAAGGCCCCCGAGGTCCAGGCGCCGCCCGTGCCGGGGCCGCCCGACCTGGCGTCGGCCGCCGAGGTGCCGAGCGGCGGCAAGCCCGGGCTGGGCGACCCCGTCCCCGGCCTTTACCACCACCCGATCGCCGAGCCCGACCCCGCCCGGGTGGAGGCGCTCAGCCTGAAGATCAAGGCCTGGGCGATCGACGAGATCGAGCTCTACCCGCCGGAGTGGGAGAAGGACTTCGACGGGTTCTCCACCGGGCGCTACATGGTGGCCTGCCACCCGGACGCGCCGAGCGTCGACCACCTGATGCTCGCGGCCCGCCTGATGGTCGCCGAGAACGCGGTGGACGACTGCTACTGCGAGGACCTCGGCGGCTCGCCGATCGGCCTGGGTGGCCGCCTGCTGCTGGCGCACACCGCGTTGGACCCGCTGCACACCACGCCGGAGTACCACCCCGCCTGGGAGGCCTCGCTCTCCGCGGACGCGCCCCGGCGCTCGTACCGCTCGGCGATGGACTACTTCGTCAGCGCCTCCACGCCCTCCCAGGCGGACCGCTTCCGGCACGACATGGCGCGGCTGCACATGGGATACCTGGCCGAGGCGGCCTGGTCGGAGACCGACCACGTGCCGGAGGTGTGGGAGTACCTGGCCATGCGCCAGTTCAACAACTTCCGCCCCTGTCCGACCATCACCGACACCGTCGGCGGCTACGAGCTGCCCGTCGAACTGCACGCGCTGCCCGCCATGCAGCGGGTGATCGCGCTGGCCGGCAACGCCACCACCATTGTCAACGACCTGTACTCGTACACCAAGGAGCTGTCCAGCCCGGGACTGCACCTGAACCTGCCCGTGGTGATCTCCGAGCGCGAGGGCGTCTCGCGCCAGGAGGGCTACCTGAAGGCGATCGAGGTCCACAACGAGCTGATGCACGCCTTCGAGGCCGAGGCGGCCGCGCTGGCCGTCGCCTGCCCGGTGCCGACTCTCGTACGTTTCCTGCGCGGTGTCGCCGCGTGGCTCGACGGCAACCACTACTGGCATCAGACCAACACCCACCGCTACACGCTGCCCGATTTCTGGTAACCACCGTTTCCGGCAGCCCCCGTTTTAGGTAACCACCCGTAAGAACACTGGAGTTGACCCATGTCCCTGACCGACGACATCACCACCACCAGCGGCGCCATCCCCGGCCCGGCGACTCCCTACCAGGGTGACATCGCGCGCTACTGGGACCATGAGGCCCGCCCGGTCAACCTGCGCCTGGGCGACGTCGACGGCCTGTACCACCACCACTACGGCATCGGCGCGATCGACCGGGCGGCGATCGGCGACCCGGCCGACAGTGAGCGCGAGAAGAAGGTCATCGCGGAGCTGCACCGTCTGGAGTCCGCCCAGGCCGACGTGCTGCTCGACCACCTCGGCGACATCGGGGCCGAATCGACCCTGGTCGACGCCGGCTGCGGCCGCGGCGGCTCGATGGTGATGGCCCACCAGCGCTTCGGCTGCCGGGTCGAGGGCCTGACCCTCTCCACCCAGCAGGCCGAATTCGGCAACAAGCGCGCCGCCGAGCTGGGCATGGGCGAGTTCGTCCGCTCGCGGGTCGCCAACATGCTCGACATGCCCCTCGACAGCGGTTCGGCGGCCGGCTCCTGGAACAACGAGTCCAGCATGTACGTCGACCTGCACGACCTGTTCGCCGAGCACTCCCGGGTGCTGTCGGTCGGCGGCCGGTACGTGACCATCACCGGCTGCTGGAACCCGAAGTACGGCCAGCCGTCGAAGTGGGTCTCGCAGATCAACGCCCACTTCGAGTGCAACATCCACTCCCGTCGGGAGTACCTGCGGGCCATGGCCGACAACCGCCTGGTGCCGCAGGCCGTCATCGACCTGACCCCGGACACCCTGCCCTACTGGGAGCTGCGGAACACCACCTCGCTGGTCACCGGCATCGAGGAGGCGTTCATCGAGTCCTACAAGGACGGCTCCTTCCAGTACGTGCTGATCGCCGCCGACCGGGTCTGATCCGGTACGGAGTGGACGGGTGGCCTCCCCGAGGGTGCGGGGAGGCCACCCGTTTCCCGTCAGCCCTGCCGATCTGCCCCGCCGATCAGTCCTGCCGGCGGGTGAAGGTGAGGTGGGTGACGCCGCTCGGGCTGCTCACCGCCTCGCTGTCGAAGCGCTGGTCCAGCCCTTCGAGCCCGGCCCAGAGCGATTCGCCCCGGCCGAGCACGATCGGCACCACGACCACGTGCAGGTGGTCGATCAGGTCTGCCTCCAGGAAGGCCCGCACGGTGCTCGGGCCGCCGCCGATCCGCACGTCCCGGCCGCCGGCCGCCTCCCGCGCCTGCCGCAGCGCCTTCTCGGGGGTGGCGTCGATGAAGTGGAAGGTCGTGCCGCCCTCCATCTCCAGGCTGGGGCGCGGGTGGTGGGTGAGCACGAACACCGGGGTGTGGAACGGCGGGTTGGGGCCCCACCAGCCCCGCCAGTCCTCGTCCTGCCAGGGGCCGCGCTGCGGGCCGAACTTGTTGCGGCCCATGATCTCCGCTCCGATGCCGTCGCTCCAGGCGTTGGCCATCGCGTCGTCGACACCGGCGTCCCCGCCCTCCATGCCGTGCATCCGTCGGAAGGTGCGGGTGCGGAAGAACCAGCCGTGCAGCCGGTCGGTGGCATGGCCGAAGGGCTGGTCGAGGCTCTGGCCCTCGCCGGTGCCGTAGCCGTCGAGGGAGATCGAGAAGTTGTGGACCCGGACCAGGGGCATGGGACTGCCTCCGCTGCTCGGTGCTCGTCGGTGCGGTGCTCGCGGGCCACGCTAGCGCGCAGGTCCGACAATGTGACGCTCCGTCACCGTCGTGGCGCGGCAAGTGCGGCGGGTGCGGAGGGTGCGGAGGGTGCGGAGGTCGGGACGGAGGTGGTGAAGCCGTCACGCTATTGTCGTGCCTTCTTCACGAGGAGCACGCCCCGGCGGGCGATGCTTCCTCCGGCGGCCCGCCACGGGCGGCCGACGCAACCGACCCGGGGGGAACGATTCCGATGACCGTACGCCGTGCCCTGGCCGGCCTCCTGGCGGCCGGCCTGCTCGCCGCCGCTTCGGCCGTGGTCCCGACCGGCGCGGCGGGCGCCGCCGAGGCCGGCACGGGCGACCTGCCGTTCGGCTCGGCCACCACCGCGGGCCTCCACAACACCTACGACCCGGCCGCCTACCCGTACCTCGCCCAGGGGTTGGACACCGGCACCGGGATGATCGAGCTGGACCTCTGGACCGACGTCATCACCCAGGAGTGGAAGGTCAGCCACTCCAACCCGCTCGGCAACTCCAACAACTGCACCGCCGCCGACACCCCGGACCAGCTCTACACCGGCGGCGCCAACAAGAACCTGGAGCACTGCCTCGACGACATCCGGGTCTGGCTCGGTGCGCACCCGGGGGCCGGGCCGCTAGTGGTCAAGCTGGAGCTGAAGGGCGGCTTCGCCGCCAACCTCGGGATGGGCCCGGACGAGCTGGACTCCCTGATCGCCGCCCACCTCGGCGACGCGGTGCTGCGTCCGGCCGACCTGCTGGCCAAGCCCGGCGGCGGCTCGTACGCCGGCGTCGACGAGGCGGTGCGGGCGGGCAACTGGCCGAGCCGGTCGGCGCTCGCCGGGCGGGTGCTGCTCTACGCGATCCCGGGCACGGTCGAGGAGCACAACCCCTTCGACACCCTGCACACCGACATCGAGTACGGGCGGCACCTGCGCGACCTGGCGGCGGCCGGCCGGATCGGGCAGGCCCAGCTCTTCCCGGCCGTGCACGGTGCGGCGGCCGGCGACCCGCGCGGCAAGTACACCGGCGCGGACGCCGGGATCCGCCCGTGGTTCGTGGTCTTCGACGGCGACGCCGCGACCTACCTCAACGGCATCGACACCGCCTGGTACGACCGCTCGCACTACCTGCTGGTGATGACGGACGCCCAGAACGTCGCGCCGCAGATCAGCGCCACCGACCCGACCGCCGACCAGGCCCGCGCCCGCACCGAGCAGCTGGCCCGGGCGCACGCCAGCATCGTGTCCAGTGACTGGCGCAAGCTCCCGGCGGTGCAGTCCCTGGTGCTGCCGCGCGGCTGACGCCGGGCGCGTCCCAGGGCCTGCCTCTAGGCTTCGCCCTCATGGCGAAGACGATCGAGCAACTGGTGGACGGCCTGGCCGGGTCGCACGAGGTGGGCGAGGTGTGTCGGCTCCTCGACGCGCACCTGGCGGGCGGCGACACGGCGTACCTCGCGGAGTTCGGCGCCACGCTGCACACCCGCTACGGCTCCGGCCGGGCGGGCGCCGAGCACCAGTACCTCTTCGACCGGATCCTCTGGGACGTGGCCACCCGGCCCGGGCGCGCGCACGTCGAGCGCGCGCTCGGGCTGGGCCTGGCCACCCGCTCACGCAGCGGCCGCCCGGTCCGCCGGGCCGCCGCCGTGCTGGCCGAGCATCAGCGGCCGGCCGTGCTGGCCGGGGTGTTCGCGGCGGCCCCCGATGACGGGACCGCGCCGGAGGAGCTGCGGGCCTGTCTGCTGCACGAGCTGGTGCTGCGCGGCGCGCCGGTCGCGAAGCTGCCCGAGGCGCGGGCCTGGGCGGAGGCCTCGCCGTACTGGGCGGAGCATCCGCTGGCCTGGCTGCCCTGGACGCTCGACCCGCTGGAGGGCACGCCCGCGATGCCGCGCTACCGGCGCGGCGGGGTCGGGTACGGCCGCGCGTACGGGCTGCCGAAGGGCGCGCCACTCACCGGCTCCGCCGACGTCCCGGTCGAGGTGGGGCAGGACGAGCCCGGGCTGACCGCCGCCGTGGCGCGCTGGGCCGGGCGGTACAACGGGCGGGTGGAGGCGGCGGTGTTCCACGCCGGTGGGCCGGTCGGGCCCGAGAGCCTCCCAGGGACGCTGGCCGCGCTGCCGTTGGGCTGTGTCGAACGGCCGACGGTCGTCCCGACCACGGCCGCGGAGGCCTGGCGCCAGCTCTTCATCGCCGCCTCGACCGGGGGCGGTCGCGAGGACGACTGGTGGTACGGCGCCTACGGACGGCTGGCGGCCTGGCGCTCGCTCGCGGCCCTGGCGGGCACGGGGCCGGACTCCTCGGCGGCGGAGGTGGCGCGGCGGACCGGAGACTGCGCCTGGTACGGCTTCACGGCGGCCGGCGAGTGGTTCAACCGGGACGACATGGACCTCGGCTTCGTCACGCTCGATGCGGGGCGCCGTCGGCTGGCGGTGCTGGCCGCCACCGACTACGACGGCGGCTGAGCGGTCCGCTGACCTGTTCAAGGCCTCAACGGATACGGTGAGTTGACCGGAGATGAAGACTCCGAACGGGGCTTCCGGCGGGCCCCGGGGCTGGTCATCCTGGTTGGCATGACCCGAACTCTACGCGCGTGGAAGCGTGTTGCCGCCACCGCCACCGTCGCCCTGGTCACCCTCGCGCCCGTCGTCGTCGCCACCGAGGCGCACGCCGCGGTGAGCGGCCAGGTGTGCCTGTCCGCCCTGCCGTCCCAGGCCCGGACCACGCTCGACCTGATCGCCCGGGGCGGGCCGTTCCCGTACCGCCAGGACGGCGTGGTGTTCACCAACAAGGAGCACGTGCTGCCCTCCCAGCGCTACGGCTACTACCACGAGTACACCGTGGCGACCCCCGGTGCGCCCACCCGCGGCACCCGTCGGGTCGTCACCGGCCAGCGCTACCACGAGGACTACTACACCGGCGACCACTACGCGACCTTCCGTCTGATCAGCTTCGGCTGCTGACCCCCCTGTGCCCCGCAGACAGGCCCTTGGGCCCCGGCCCGCGAGGCCGGGGCCCGCTGCCGTCCCGGGCCCGCGGCCGGGCAGGGTAGGGTCGGCGGCGCCCGTCCGCACCCCCCCGGAGGAACCCGTGCCGCAGATCCTGGTCGACCACTCGGCCGAACTCGCCCTCGACCGGACAGGCCTGGCCGCCCGGCTGCACCAGGCGATCACCGAGGTGATCGACACCACGGTGGCCGAGTGCAAGACCGTTTTCCGCCCCGCCGGGGGCCACACGGTCGGTGACGGCAGGAGCGGTGAGGCCGTGGTCCTGGTCGAGGTCAAGATCCTGGCCGGCCGCACCGCCGAGCAGCGCGCCGAACTGACCGCCCGGGTGCTCGCCGTCCTGCGGGCCGGCATCGCCGTCCCCGCCGCGATCGGCGTGCAGGTGACCGAACTCGACCGCGACACCTACCGCTTCGTCCACCACCCCGGCCGCTGACCACGCCGGACTCCGCGCCCCGCTACCGATCGGTGGAGTACCGACGGTATCGTTGCTGCGCCTTGAGGACGGGGGACGAAGGTGACGGCAGCAGCACACGGCGCCGCGGGCGGCCCGGAGCAACCGGTGGGCCGCGCCTCGGCGATCGCCGCCAGGCTGGAGCGGCTGATGGCCCGGGAGGCGGCCAGGTCCGGGGGACGCCCGCCGGCCTACCGGGAGTTGGCCGAGCGGATCAACCGCATGGCGGGACGGGACGTCATCTCGCGCGACACCATCCGCAACCTGCACCTCGGCCTGAACCAGAAGGGCCAGGCCTCCAACCCCACCGTGGACACGCTGGACTGGCTGGGCCGGGGCTTCGGCATCAGCGCGGGAGCGGGCTACTTCCTGGACGACGCCAAGGCCGCCCTGGTCGACGAACAGCTCGACCAGCTGGAGCGGATCCGCGAACTGAAGCAGGCCCTCGGCAACGACGGGGTGGTCAACCTGGTCAAGCGTGCCTCCGCGCTCTCCGACGGCAGCCTGCGGGTCCTGCTCTCCCTCGCCGACAACCTCCGCAAGCTCGAGCAGGACGCCGCCGGGCAGGAGGCGGGCCCGACCGGCGGAGAATGACCGGGAGCACCGCACCATTCCCCCGACACCCGCTCCCCGCCTGCCCGCCCCCCGGCCCTAAGGAACACCCCCCGCCATGGCCTTCCCCCGCGGCCTGCGCCGACACTGCGAGCGGCGACTCGCCGGTCTGAACCTGCCCGACCCCTTCACCGTCGACGGCTTGCGCACCGCGCTGGAACGGGAGCGCGGGCGCCCGATCGTCCTGGAGCCGCTGCCCGCCCTCGGCCCCGACCTGCCCTGCGGCCTGTGGATCGCGCTGCCCAGCGTCGACGTCGTCTACTACGAGCAGCGCACCAGCCCCGCCCACCAGGACCTGATCAAGCTGCACGAGCTCGGCCACGTCCTGTGCGGCCACACCGGGACCCTCGAACTCTCCCGGCTCACCGCGCTGCTGCCCGACCTGACGCCCGAACTCATCGCCGAGCTGATGGGCGCGGGCCGCACCAGCTACCACACCGCCGAGGAGCAGGAGGCCGAGATGCTCGCCCTGCTGCTCGCCGACCGACTCGGCGCCGCCGCCGATCCGAGCCCCGTCTCCGGCCACCTGGCCGCGAGCCTGCTGCACCCCATACGCCCGCCCAGGTGGAGGAAGACCTGATGCGCCTGCTGTTCACCTGGCTGATGCCCGCGCTCACCTGGGGCATCGCGCTCTGGCGGACGCCCTCGGCCTTCACCACCCGGGCCAACCGCGCGCTCTGGGCCACCTTCATCACGATCGCCCTCGGGCTCAGCGTCCGTCCGGCCTTCGTCGAGAACGGGCTGGGACACCTCACCGGCATCCGGGACGTGACCCAGCTGTTCAAACACCTCACCGGGATCGCCTCGGCCTACTTCGTGCTGGAGTACGTCCAGGCCGTCCGCCACGGCCCGGAGCGTCCCGGCGCCGCCCGCGCCCGGCTGCTGTTCACCTGCGTCGCGGCCGTCGTGCTGACCCTGCTGTTCGTCCTCGCCCTCCCGCACGACGCCGACGGTGCCTTCGGCATCGACGCCCACTACAGCCAACCCGGGGTCAAGCTCTACCTGTGCGTGTTCAACACGGTCTTCGCGATGGCCGCCGCCCGGGCGGCCGTCCTGTTCTGGACCAACCGCGCGAGCGTCCCACCCGGAGCCCTGCGCGCCGGGATCACCTGCCTGGCCGCCGCCGGCGCCACCGGTGTGGTCTACACGCTCTACCGGTACTACTTCGTCCTCAGCAACGGTGACTCGACCGTGTTCGACGCGAACGGCAAGCCGATGCCGCTCCAGAGCACGACCAGCGAGGTGCTGCCCGCCCTGATGATCGTCCTGTTCGTGCTCGGCGTCACCATCCCGCCCGCCCGCACCCTGGTCGGCTACCTGCGCGACCAGTACGCCCTGTGGCGGCTCCACCCGCTCTGGTCGGACGTCGTGGCCGCCGTCCCGCAGGTGGTGCTCGGCACCCCGAGCAGCCGCCTGCGCGACCTGCTGACCCCCGGTGACCGCTCGGTCGACCTCGCCCACCGGGCCTTCGCCATCCGGGACGCCGTCCTGGTCCTGCGGGAGGACGGCCCGAGCGTCGGGGGCGCGGTCGCGGTCGACGCCGCCGACGGGGACCTCGCCCGGGTCGAGGCCCGCTGGCTGCGCACCGCCGTCGACCACCGGGCGCGCGACCTCCCCGCCCCGCCCCCGCCGGCTGCGCTCGCCGCCACCACCGGCGGCCGCACCCCGCGCGAGGAGGTGGCCTGGATGCTCGCCGTCGCGGCCGCCTATCGACAGCTCCGCGCCGCGGAAACCCGGTAGCCGACGCCGCTCCCTGATGAGGAGAAGTCTGACTGTTCGCCGGTCAGACCGGGGCCGAGGGGTGCACGTCATGCCGTCTGGCGATTATGATCGTCACCGCAGCGGAGGTTCGCCGACACCAACCTGGGAGCTGGGGGATGCGCAGCGTTGGAAGCGTGGGAGTCGGACACCCGCACAGGGGCGGTCTACCGGGAGACGCAGGAGGGGACTTCCGGTGGCACCGTCGCCGAACACGCGACACGGGCTGGAACTGACAGGACACACGGGGGAGAGCCCGGGCTGCTGACAGTACGTCCGGGAAAGGCGTCGGCGGCTTCACGCCGGCGGTGTGCCGACACCCCGTGCCCCGCTCGGGGGAGGGGGCAGGGGGTGTCGGCCTGCGGTCAGGAGTACCGCCGCAGCGCGCCGTGGAGGCGGCGGGCGTCGCGCAGGCGCTGCTCGTAGGTGGCGCCGAGGGCGAGCAGCAGCAGACCGGCGGCGGCCAGCGGGACCCAGCGGGGGAGCAGACCGAACACCTGGACCACGGTGGGGGCGAGCTCGTGGACGGCGACCGTGAGCAGGGTGGCGCCGCCGAGGACGACCGGGCTCTGCAGCCGCAGCCGTACGCCCAGCACGGTGGCGGCGAGCGCCGCGCAGCCGAGCAGCAGCGGGCGCAGCCAGTGTCCGTCCGCGACCAGCGCGGGGAGACTGGGCAGCAGCCCGACGGCCAGACCCGGGCCGTAGGCGGGCCAGGAGCCGGCCCCGGGGTGCCGGCGGCGCCACAGGTGGCCGAGGACGAGGGCGGCGGCCGCGAGAGCGAGGGTGTACGCCTCGGGGGTGCGGACCTCCGACTGCGCCAGCCGGATCCAGGAGGCGCCGATCAGCAGCGCGACGCCGACGACCGGGGCGATCCGGCGACGGTCCGCCCGTAGTGCGAGGCCGAGGGCCGCGACGCCGGTGACCGCCAGGTCGAAGGAGAGCCGCCCGGGGCGGTCCGTGGTCAGCAGCAGGGCGAGGACCGTGAGGCCGTACCCCGTGAACTCGACGGCCTGCGCGACGGGCGGGGCGGTGAGGCGTGCCGCCACCGGGGCGGTGGCGAGGCCGACCGCGAGGACGGCGAGCACGGTGTCGGGCTGCGCCAGGCCGGCCGTGGCGGCGACGGCGGCGGCCTCGGCGCCGAGCGCCGCGACGGCGAGCGCGGCGGTGACGGCGGGGGCCGGACGCCCGCGGACGGTCAGTGCGACGGCCAGCGTGGCGCCCAGTGCCAGGACCGTGATGGTGGCCGGCCGGTCGGCCAGCGCCCAGAGCAGGGCGAGGCCCCAGGAGGTGAGCACGCCGGCGGTCAGCTCCGGCCGGGCGGAGAGGTACCAACCGCCCACCAGCGCCAGAGCGGTGGCCGTACCCACTGCCACCGGGTAGGGCAGCCCGAACGCCACCGGCAGCAGGGCCAGCCCGACCGCGGTCGAGGCCGACAGCGCCGCGTCGGTGCCGGCCGGAGCGAGGCCGAGGGCCCGGACCGCCCCGGCCGCCGCGAGCAGCAGCCACAGCACCGTCAGCGCGGTCACCGGGACCGGCCAACTCCCGGTCTGTGCTGAGCCGTTCACCCAGGTTGCGGGCAGGTGCCCGGCGGGTGCGCCCATGGAGGGCACCAGCCGCACAGCCGACACCAGGGCGAGCGCCGAGCCGAGGCCGCCCGACACCAGCAGCAGCCCGACCGGGATCACCTGCCCCTCGCGCCGGCCCTGCCGCCAGCGGGCAGTTGCCGCGACGGTGAGCAGCGCGGCCGGGGCCGCGTAGCCGACCGCGCCCCAGCCGTCGGGCAGCAGGGCGGAGAGCGTCCCGCCGGCGGCGGCCAGGGCGCCTGAGCCCGCCAGGGCGGCGGCGAAGCGGCGGGCGGTGGTGCTCAGCCCGGGGTAGCCGAGCCGGGGGTGCGGCAGGGCGACGGCGAGGGTGAGCAGGGTGAGGAGACCGAGCGGCAGCCAGGCCTGGAGGGAGTCCGTGACACGGTCGTCGACGGCCGTGAGGCCGAGGTCGAGCCCGGCGTCCAGCGAGGCGTCCAGGGCGAGCGCGGCACCGATGACGGCCCAGCAGGTGGTGATCACCGCAGCGGCCGGGAGCAGCTTGTCGGCCCGCAGCAGGGCGCGCCATTCGGGGCGTTCGGCGAGCGCCCGCAGCAGCGCGTAGTCCAGCGCGGCGGTGGCGACCATCGCGGTGGCGGGCGGGGTGAGGCCGTCCAGTTCGGCGGCGGAGACGATCAGGAGTCCGGGCAGCAGCGCGAGCAGGAACCCGGCGAGCAGCGGGACCCGCATCCGCAGCGCCCACCCGTACACCACCGAGCCGACGGCCACCAGGGCGGTGGCGACGGCCCAGTAGCCGGGGGAGGAGACGGAGTCGGACCCGGCCACCCAGAGGTACCGCAGGCTCAGGCAGTCCAACAGCACCAGGATCAGGCCGACGGCCGCGAAGGTCTCGGCGGTGGCGTGCAGCCGACGGCCCCGCAGCGGCAGTGGGGCGGCCAGCGCGCAGACCGTGAACGAGAGCAGCACGGCGGCCCGCCCGCCGATCCCGAGCCGACCCCAACTCACCACGGTGAACACCAGCGCGGCGATGCTCACCAGCACCGCTCCCAACACCAGCAGCACGGTCTGCGCCGAACGCCCGGACACCTCCTGCGACGCGGACTGCCCCACACCCCGCACCGGCGCCACCGCGGGCTGCGGCTGCGTCGCCTTCGGCCGCGACCGCAGGCCGCGCAGCTGGTCGAGCAGTTCGGACCGCATCCGCAGCAGCGTGAGCCGCCGCTGCTCGACCGCCTCCAACTCCCGTTCCACCTGCCACAGTCGACCGGCGACCTCGCCGCTCAGCGGCAGTCGGCAGCGGAAGCAGTGGGCGGGCACGGGCGCATCGAGCACCGCGCCGCAGTCGGGGCACCCGGGCGGTCCCTGCGGCGGCAGCCCGGGAAAGGGCGGAATATCGCTGGTCATGGCGATGAGTCTGGCGGCGGGGCCGGGGATCGCACATGAGTAGTCGTACTCAATCGCGCCTCCGCACCCCGCCGCTCGGCCCCGGCGTTCGGAGGTCAGTCCGTCTTGCAGTGCGTCCCGGCCGCCGGCACGGTGCCGTCCACCAGGTAGGTGTTCACCGCCTCGCGGATGCACGCGCTCCGGTCGTACGCCACGTGCCCCTCGCCCTCGCGGGTGAGGAGGACGGCGTTGCCGAGTTCGCCGGTGAGCTTCTCGGACCAGGCGTACGGGGTGGCCGGGTCGCCGGTGGAGCCGACGACCACGATCGGGGTGGCCGCAGCGGACTTGATGGCGTGCGGCTTCTCGGTCGAGCGGAACGGCCAGATGCGGCAGTCCGGGTCGAACAGGGCGGCCATCGGGTCGTGCTTGCTGACCAGCGGGGCCTTGGCGGCGAGGTCGGTGAGGGCGGTCTGCAGCTGGTCGCCGGACGGCGCGTCGGTGGCGCCGTCGGCGCAGTGGATGGCGGTGTAGGCGTCCGCCGACGGCTCGTAACGGCCGTCCTTGTCACGGCCGTTGTAGCCGTCGGCGAGGGCGAGCAGGTCGTCCGCCTGGCCGCGGACCATGGCCCAGCCGAGGGCGTTGCGCAGGCCGCTCCAGGCCTTCTCACCGCCGTAGAGGCGGCTGATCACGCCGGTCCAGGCCGTGGTGGAGGTGAGGGTGCGGCCCTTGGTGGTCTTGAGCGGCTTGTCCTTGAGCCCGTCGAGGAAGTCGGCGAGCTTCTGCACCGCCTGGTCGGGGTCCTTGCCGAGCGGGCACGGGTTCTTGGCGGCGCAGTCGGCGGCGAAGGCCTTCAGCGAGCGCTCGAAGCCGGCCTGCTGCTCGATGTTGTGCTGGATCAGGGGGGTGGAGGGCGAGGTGGCGCCGTCCAGGACGAGTCGGCCGGCCCGGTCGGGGAACTCCTCGGCGTAGAGCGAGCCGAGGTAGGTGCCGTAGGACATGCCGAGGTAGCTGAGCTTCTGGTCGCCGAGGGCGGCGCGCAGGACGTCCATGTCGCGGGCGGTGTTGCGGGTGCTGACGAAGGGCAGCACCTGGGCGTACTTGGCCTGGCAGGCGTCGGCCAGCTGCTTGCCGTGGTCGGGGCCGGGCTCGTCGGTGCCGAGCCAGTCGTCCCGGGTCTTGTCGTCCAGGCACTTGAGCGGGCTGGTGCCGGCGACGCCGCGCGGGTCGAAGCCGACGATGTCGAAGCGGTCGTGCAGTGGGCCGTCGAAGCGCTTTGGGCCGCCCTTGACCATCCCGACGCCGGAGCCGCCCGGGCCACCCGGGTTGAGGACCAGCGAGCCGATGCGCTGGTCCGGCTTGGTCGCGGGATTGCGGACCACGGCGACGTCCAGGGTGCCGGTGCCCGGGGCGGTGTAGTCGAGCGGGACCTTGAGGGTCGCGCACTGCAGCGCCGAGGTGTCGGCCTGGTCGTCGTCCGCCTGGTCGCCCTTGTCCTGGCACGGCGCCCAGGCCAGCTGCTGGCCGTAGAAGGCCTTCAGCGCAGGGTCGTTGGCGCCGGTGGGCTTGACCGTCGGGGTCGGGGTCGGTGTGGCGGTCGGTGTCGCGGTGGCCGACGCGGTGGCCGACGCGGACGTCGAAGCGCCGGCGGAGGTGGAGGAAGAGGAGGTCCCGCTGGTACAGCCGGCCAGGAGGGCGACGGCGGTGGCGGCGGAGACGGCGACGGGCAGGGCGCGTCGCGAGGTCCGGATGATCATCGAATGCACCGCACACAAATATCACCAGCCAGTCACACTAGTCACATGGGTATCCCGTGCCCGCGCCCAGCCCTCGCCCCGTGACGGCCCGAACGGGCCCGCCGCACCCGATTCCGCCACTGGCCCAACGGTGCCATGCTGACGCCATGACAGATCGCATCGATACCGATCCCGCCCGTGACGAGGCGCAAGCCGGTGGACGGCGACGGGAGTTGGCGGCGGCAACGGTGGGATCGGTGGTCGAGTCCTTCGACTGGAACATCTACGCCGTGCTCGCGCCCTACTTCGCCGCCGACCTCTTCGGCCACGGCAAGGGCGGGGTCAGCGGGGTGCTCGGCGCGTACGCCGCCTTCGCGGTGGGCTTCGTGGCCCGGCCGGTCGGCTCCTACGTGATCGGGCGGCTCAGCGACACCCGGGGGCGGCGGTTCGCGCTCAGCCTCGGCATGGCGGTGATCGCCGTCGCGAGCCTGGGCATCGCCGCACTGCCGGGGCAGCGGGCGATCGGCGCCTGGGCGGCGGTGCTGGCGGTCGCCGCGCGGGTGGTGCAGGGGCTCGCCTTCGGCGGCGAGGCGCCCAGCGTCGCCGCCTACGTGACCGAGACCGCCCCGCCGCGGCACCGTTTCGCGTTCAGCTCGGTCTCCTACGGCGGGATCATCCTCGGCTCACTGCTCTCCTTCGGCGTGCTCACCCTGCTGATCCACACCATCGGCAAGTCCGGCCTCGAGCACGGCGGGTGGCGCTGGGGCTTCGTGGCCGCCGCACTTCTCGGACTGGGCGCGGTGTGGGTGCGGCGGACGGCACCCGAGAGTGCCGAGTTCCACCGCGCCCGGGCGCGGGCGCAGGCGAGGCAGGACGGGCGCCCGCCGTTCCCGAGGATGCTCCGCGAGCACCGCTGGGCCGTGCTCACCGTCTTCCTCAACACCCTCGGCGGCACGGTCGGTTACTACTTCGCGCTGGTCTACCTGCCGCAGTACGCCGCCGCCTACCACGTGATCGACAAGGAGCAGGCGGCCTCCTTCATGACCGTGGTGCTCGGCGTGGTGCTGGTCACCATGCTGCTCACCGGCGCGGCCGCCGACCGCTTCGGCCTGCTGCCGGTCGCCCGGCTCGGATTCGGCCTGCCGATCCCGCTGGTGGGGTTCCTGCTGGCCGGGCTGCGCGGGGGCTGGCTGCCGTTCCAGCTGGTGGCGGTGCTGCTGGGCATGCTGGTGGCGACCGTGCTCGGCACGCTCAACGTGTTCACCGGCCTGCTGTTCCCGACCGAGGTCAGGGCGGTCGGCCTCGGTGTGGTCAACGCGGCCACCATCGCCGCGTTCGGTGGCACCTTCCCGCTGCTCGCCGAGTGGTTGGGCCACCACAACGGGCTCGGCGTGATCCCCGTCTACGTCACGGTCTGCACCACGGGACCGGCGTTCGCCCTTCTGACGGCCATGCGGGTGCCCTCGTTCGCTTCCGCCGTCAGGGAGGCGGAAGCCGACGTTCAGCGGACAGCGGGAACCGCCTGACGGGCGATCACGTCCTGTGGTTGAGTGGGCCGGACGAACGCCGAACGGGGAGGGCGACAGTGGACAGCAACGGACCGGACAGCTGGCTGACGGAGGCTGAGTTCGACCAGCCGCGGCAGGTGGACCTGCGGACCGACCGGGCACACTCGGCCCGGGTCTACGACTACCTGCTCGGCGGCAAGACCAACTTCCCGGCGGACCGCGAGGTCGCCGACCGGCTGCTCGCCGACCTGCCCGGCGCCCGCGACGGCGCCGCCGCGGCCCGCGCCGTGATGCACCGGATGGTCCGCCGGCTGGCCGGGAAGTACGGCGTCCGGCAATTCCTGGACGTCGGCACCGGCATCCCGACCACGCCCAACCTGCACGAGATAGTCCAGTCGGTCGACCCGTCCTGCCGGGTGGTCTACGTGGACAACGACCCGATCGTGCTGGCCCACTCACGCGCGCTGCTCACCAGCACGCCCGAGGGCCGCACCGCCTACGTCGAGGGCGACCTGCGCGAGCCGGAGAAGTTCCTGGCCGACCCGGCGGTGGCGGCCACGCTGGACCTGACCGAGCCGGTCGCGCTGACGCTGATCAACATCGTGCACTTCCTCTCCGACGAGGCCGCGCACCCACCCGTTCGCAGGCTCCTGGACGCCCTGCCCGCCGGCAGCTTCCTGGCGCTGAGCGCCGGCACCGCGGACAACGCGCCCGACCAGGTCGCGGTCGGTTCCCGCCGCTACGCGGAGGCCGGGATCGAGGTCCATGTGCGCTCGCGTGCGGCGGTGGAACGATTCTTCGCGGGGCTGGAGTTGGACGACCCGGGCGTGGTCCTGATCAACCGGTGGCACCCGGAGCTCGGTGAGCCCTCGACCGTGGCCGACTCCGAGGTCTCGGTGTACGGCGGCCTGGCCCGCAAGCCGTAGGGCGTGCCCCGGCGTCGCGGACCCGGCGGAGATCCGCAAGACACGCCCGAGCCGCTGCGACGGGCTACGGCGCCATGGTGAGCCCCGCCGACCCGGCGCCGCGGCTGAGCACCACCGTACGGATGTGCTCCAGCGCGCGGACCCAGTCGGCGCGGCCGGGGTTGCGGCGGACGGCCTCGCGCAGGTCGAGCACCCGGTAAGGCGGGCCCAGGTCGGTGATCTGCGGGGCGAACTCGGCCCGGCTCACCGCCCACCGCTGCCCGGGCCCGGCCGGCGGACTGACGGTGAAGCGGGCGACGGAGCTCCAGTTGCCACGCGGGTCCTCGGCGCCGTCGTAGGTGAACATGTGCCCGGCGAGCTGGTCGCCGAGGCCGTAGACCGTCCAGGTGTCGTTGATCTTCTCGTAGGCCTGCGGGATGTGGGCGTGGGTGCCGAGGATCAGGTCGATGTCGGGCCGGCCCGGGCCCTGCCCGGCGGCGGACAGCTCGCGGGCCAGGGTGAGCTGCTGCTCGTTCGGGGTGTCCTGCCACTCGGTGCCCCAGTGGACGCTGACCACCACCAGGTCCGCGCCGTTCTCCCGGGCGGCGCGGGCGTCGGCCAGGATCCGGTCCCGGTCGATCAGGTTGACGGCCCAGGGCTCGTCCTTGGGCAGCGGGATGCCGTTGGTGCCGTAGGTGTAGGCGAGTTGGGCCACCGTCGCGCCGCCCGCCCGCAGTAGCGCGGGCCGCCCGGCCTCCTCGGCGGTACGGGCGGAGCCGGTGTGGGCGAGGCCGACGGCGTCCATGGCGTCGAGGGTGCGGCGGATGCCGGCCGCGCCGTCGTCCAGGGTGTGGTTGGACGCGGTGTCGCAGGAGCTGTACCCGGTCTCCCGCAGGGCCTTGGCGACCTGCGGCGGGGACTTGAAGGTCGGGTACCCGGTGTACGGGCCGCCGTCGGCACCGTAGACGGTCTCCATGTGGCAGATCGCCAGGTCCGCGCCGCCGATCAGCGGCTTGACGCCGGCCAGCATGGCGGTGAAGTCGTAGCCGGTGCCGCCGGCGTCCTCCTTGGCCTGCTGGATGATCTCGGTGTGCGGCAGCACGTCGCCGGTGGCGACCAGGGTGAACGCCTTCGGCCCGGTCGGGGTCGGTGTGGCGGCGCCGGAGGCGGGTGCGTGCGGCTCGGGTGCGTGCGGGGCGCCGCAACCCGGGAGGGAGAGCAGCAGGGCGAGGGCCGTGGCGGCGGTCCGTCGGCGGGGCAGGGACATCGTCGGCTCGTCTCACGATCGGAAGGTATGACCAATCCTCCGACTATGCGGGCCCGCGTCCGCCCGGCCGCCGCGCCCACGCCCGCAGGTCACCCGGGGGGCTGCCTGCTCGGATTCGGTGACCATGTGTCACCCCCTGTACACGGTGCGCTCGATGTGCTGACATATCCACGTCAAATCCCGACGGGGGTGGCGCGCAATGCGTTCGGCCCGACACCGCGCCGTCCCCGGCTCCGTGGACGATCGAAGGGGAAGCCCATGCTCCGCACACTGGCCGTCGCGACCGCCGTCACCGTCTCGCTGGTCGGCACCTCGGCCTTCGGCGGCGACTCGCTCCCGACCCCGCCGGACCGGATCGTCATCGACGTCGCGACGGTCAACGGCTCCGGGTGTCCGGCGGGCACGGCCGCGGTGGCCGTGTCGCCGGACAACACCGCCTTCACCGTGACCTACAGCAGCTACCTCGCCCAGGTGGGAGTGGGCTCCAAGCCGACCGACTTCCGCAAGAACTGTCAGCTCAACCTGCGCGTGCACGTCCCCCAGGGCTTCACCTACGCCATCGCCTCCGCCGACTACCGCGGCTTCGCCCACCTGGAGAGCGGGGCCACCGGCGTCGAGCGGGCCAGCTACTACTTCCAGGGCCAGCCGGAGACCGCCTACCAGAACCACCGCTTCAACGGTCCGTCCGACGACAACTGGCAGGCCACCGACACCGTCGACGTCGCCGCCCTGGTCTTCGCCCCCTGCGGAGAGGAGCGCAACTTCAACGTCAACACCGAACTGCGCGTCGGCGCCGGCACCTCGGACCCGGCCCACACCACCAGCTTCATGACGATGGACTCGACGGACGGCAGCATCAACACCGTCTACCACCTCGCCTGGAAGCACTGCCCCTGACCCCTGACCTCCGACCCCTGACCCTTGACCCCTGATCACTGGGCCCGCCCCGGCCCCGGCGGAGCCCCGGCCGCCGGGGTCGGGGCGTGTCCGTCGGCGGGGCGCTGCCGTCCCACTCGCCCGTGCGCGTGCGCGACATGAGCGCCCGTCAGAAAACCGATCACCTTTGCATGCTCATGTCGCTACAGTGCTGCGGGTCCCGAACCCCCACTCGGCAGACGGAGTGCCATGACGATCGCACGCAGGTCCATCCTCAAGGGCACGTCGGCGGCCGGCGCCTCCCTGGTCGCGGGCGGAGCCGCCGCCCAGCCGGCCGCGGCCGTCGACGCACCGGACGACGGACCCGCGAGTCCGCTGCTGCAGGCCACCCCGCACCGGATCGGGGCCACCGGCGTGAGCGGCACGCACCTGCAGTTCGGCACCGACCCGGCCACCGAGATGACCGTCTCCTGGATCACCCCGCAGTCCGTCCGCCGTCCGCAGGTCCGACTCGGCTCGCCCGGCGGCGGCCACGGCAGGGTCGTCGAGGCCGAGACCCGCACCTACCGGGACGCCCTCGGCAAGGACGAGGTGTACGTCCACCACGCCCGGCTCACCGGTCTGCGCCCGACGACCACCTACCTGTACACCGCGGGCCACGACGGCGCGAGCCCCGAGACCGGAAGCTTCACCACCGCCCCGCGCGGCCGCGCCCCCTTCACCTTCACCAGCTTCGGCGACCAGGCCACCCCCAACCTCCGCCGCCAAGTCGTCTTCCCCGACGGCATGCCCTCGCCGCTCGGCAAGTACCCGGTGTACACGAGCAGCCAGATCGGCTCCCCGCACGCAGCCGACATCGTCGCCGCCGTCGAACGGGTCGGCCCGCTGTTCAACCTGGTCAACGGCGACCTCTGCTACGCCTCCTACAGCGGCCGCCACGGCCAGAGCCGCACCGCCACCTGGGCCGACTGGTTCATCAACAACAGCCGCTCGACCCGACTGCGCCCGTGGATGCCCTGCGCCGGGAACCACGAGAACGAGAGCGGCAACGGCCCGATCGGCGCCCTCGGCTACCAGACCTACTTCGACCTGCCCGACTCCACCGCCGACCGCGACGAGCGGACCCGGGGCATGTGGTACGCCTTCACGGTCGGCTCGGTGCGCTTCATCAGCCTCGCCAACGACGACGTGGCCATCCAGAACTCCGGCGAGACCTATCTGCGCGGCTACTCGGGCGGCGCCCAGCAGCGCTGGCTGGAGCGGGAGTTGCGCACGGCGCGGAGCGACCGGGCGATCGACTGGATCGTGGTCTGCATGCACCACCCGATGATCTCCAGCTCCAAGCACGGTTCCGGCAGCGACCTCGGCATACGCGAGGCCTGGGGCCCGCTGTTCGACGCCTATGGGGTCGACCTCGTGGTCAGCGGCCACGAGCACTACTACGAACGCTCCCACCCCGTTCGCGGGACCCTGCCCAACGACACCCGCACCCCGGTTCCCACCGGCACCGACCCGCACCTCGCCGACACCGGCCGCGGCACCGTCCACATGGTCATCGGCGCCGGCGGCAACGCCGCCACCACCCAGGACGACCTGTTCGAGCGCCCCCAGGGCCGGGTGGTGATCGGCCTGGAGGACAAGCCGGCCCCGGGCGCCCCGTACCGGGAATCGGTCTGGCTCACCGAGGACGCCCCCTGGGCCGCCTACCAGGACCGCACCCACACCCACGGTTTCGCCGCCTTCGAGGTCGACCCCGGCGACCGGCGCGGCGGCACCACCACGATGCGGGTCACCTACTACACCTTCGACGGCCCGCACGGGGACCTCACCCCGGTGGACACCTTCACCCTGCACCGCCGCCGCACCGACGGCGACGGCGGGGGCGACGACTGAGCCCGGGGCGGGCGGAGGTGGTCAACCCTCGCCCGCCCCGGGCTCAGCGCCGGGCACCCGCCCCGGCCGGGTTCAACGCCGGAAGAGGCCGGTCAGTACGTCCCACCAGCTGCGCCGCTGCGCCGGAACGGCCGCCGCCGGCGCAGCCGACGGAGCCGCCGCCCGCTGGGCGGCCTGGAGCGCCTCCGCCGCGCGGGCCGCCCGCTCCTCGGCTGCCAGCTCGGCCTCCGCCACCGACTCCGGGTCCGGCTCGATCTCGCGCGGGGTGAACTCCACCGGCAGCGCCGTCAGATGGCGGGAGATCCAGGCCGAGCTCCAGGTCAACTCCTCCTCGGGGACGGCCAGTCGGAGGTCCGGCAGCAGGGTGAGCAGGATGTCGATGCCGGCCTCGGCGATGTGCCGCCCGATGTCCTGTCCGGGGCACTCGTGCGGCCCGGCGCCGAAGGACAGGTGCGAGCGGTTGCCGTACAGCGGGGTGGTCAGGTCGGGCCGGACCACCGGGTCGACGTTGCCCGCCGCGAGGCCGAGCAGCAGGAAGTCCCCGGCCTTGATCTGCTGCCCGCCGAGCTCGGTGTCGGCCGTGGCGCAGCGCCCGGCCACCAGCGACATCGGCGGGGAGTCCCAGAGTACCTGGTCCAGCGCCTCGCCCAGGGTCATCTGGCCACCGGACAGGTGGGCGCGGAAGCGCGGGTCGGTGAGCACCATCTTCAGCGAGTCGGCGATCAGGTTGACGGTCGTCTCGTTGGCCGCCAGCAGCACCACCCGCAGGTGCTCCATCACCTCGTCGTCGGTCAGCCCGGCCGGGTGCGCCAGCAGACGGCTGGTCAGGTCGTCGCCGGGGTGGTCGCGCTTGACCGCGATGGTCCGGCGCAGGCTCGCCACCACGTACTCGTTGCTGGCGATCGCCGTCTCGGTGCCCTTCACCAGGTCCCGGGCGGCGTCCACCAGTTGCGGACCGTACTCGTCCGGCATGCCGATCAGCTTGGTCATGACCAGCATCGGCAGGTGCTCGGCGAACTGGGAGATCAGCTCGGCCCGGCCGGTCGTGCCGACCGCCTGGACCAGGTCGGTGGTGAAGCGCCGGACGTGGCGGCGGACACCGCGCCGGTCGAAGCCGTTCAGGCCGTCCAGCACGGCGCCGCGCAGCCGCCGGTGCTCCTCGCCGTCCGCGAACACGCAGATCGGCTGCCAGGCGATCACCGGTAGCAGCGGGGAGTCCACCGGGACCTCGCCCTTGCGGAAGGCGCTCCAGAGCCGGGAGTCGCGGGAGAACAGCAAGGGGGTGCGCAGCGCGGTGATGTTGGCGCCGTGGCCGAGGATCAGCCAGGCCCGGTGGTCGCCGTGCAGCAGCACCGGCGCCACCTCGCCGTACTCGGCGCGCAGCTTCTCGTACAGGCCCGCCGGGTCGGCCTCGGCCTCCGGGCCGTACAGGCGACGCAGGCCGCCGGGGCCGATCGGCTCGATGCCCCGCCCGTGGGCCGGGCAGCCGGGCGGTGGGACGTGGGCGGCGTCGTCGGGGAACGGGGTGGTCACGGATTCTCCGGTCACGAGGTACGGAAGGAAGTCGGGGGAGTCAGCGGACGGGCGGGGCGGCGAGTTCGTGCAGGTAGTGCATCAACGCCATCAGGGTGTCCCGGCTGGACTCGCGGCTGCGCGCGTCGCAGGCGACGATCGGCACCTCGGCCGGCAGGTCGAGCGCCTGGCGCAGCTCGTCGAGCGCGTAACTCGGCGCCTCCGGGAAGCCGTTGACGGCCACCACGAAGGGCACGCCGCGATCCTCCAACCGCCCGATCACTTCGAAGCTGACCTCCAGCCGACGGGTGTCGACCAGCACCACGGCGCCGAGCGCCCCCTCGAACAGGCCGTTCCAGAGGAACCAGAACCGTTCCTGGCCGGGGGTGCCGAAGACGTACAGCACGAGCTTGTCACTGATGCTGATCCGGCCGAAGTCCATGGCCACCGTGGTCGAGGTCTTGCGTTCGACCCCGGTCGGGTCGTCCACGCCGACCCCGGCCTGGGTCATGGTCTCCTCGGTGGTGAGCGGGCGGATCTCGCTGACCGAGCCCACCAGCGTGGTCTTGCCCACACCGAAGCCGCCGACGATCACGACCTTGACCGCCGTGGTGACACTGTCGGGCAGCAGGTCCGCGCTCGCCGGGCCGACGACCGTGTCAGAGCCGCTGAAGTCCATGGATCACCGCCTCCAACAGGGCACGGTCGGGGAGTTCCGCCGCCGGGATCGCGGCGCGGGCCTCGATGTGCCCGTCGTCGAGCAGGTCCGCCAGCAGGACGATGACCACGCTCGTGGGCAGTTCGAGGTAGGCGGAGACCTCCGCCACCGAGAGCGGGGAGCGGCACAGCCGCAGGATGGCCGCGTGCTCGGGCTGCATGGCGGGCGTCGGCTCCGCGCGGGAGACGATCAGGGTGACCAGGTCGAAGACGCCCGGCCCGGAGGGGCCGCTGCGGCCCCGCGTGATCACGTACAGGCGATCGGGCTCGGGTCCGTCCCAGCCGCCCTGGTCGGCCGTCATGTCACTGCCTCACTGTGCTCGTTCATGTGCCCGCCCGGGCGCCGTGCGGGTGAGGGCCTGTTCTCACCGGCCGGTTCACGCGACCGCCTCGGGGTTGCGCGGCGGCGTGGACAGGTGCTCGCCGATCCGGGCCACCAGGTCGCGCATCTGGTGGCTCACCAGCCCGGCGTCCACACCCTCGTCGGCGAGCACCGCGAGGTAGGCGCGGTCGCCGGCCGACATCAGGTAGAAGTAGCCGCCGTCGACCTCGATGACGACCAGCCGCATCGAGCCGTTGCCGTGCGGGAACTCGTGCCCGACCGCGGCGGCCAGGCTCTGCAGCCCGGCGCAGGCGGCGGCGAGGCGGTCGGCGGTGTCCGGGTCGGCGCCGTACTGGGCGATCCGCAGACCGTCGGCGGACAGCACGATGACGTGGCGCACGTACGGGACGCTGTGTGCGAGGTCGTTGAGGATCCAGTCCATGTTGCTGCGGTGCGGAATCACTGCTCGCCTTTCCCTGCCGTCTCTTCACTGGTCTGTCCGGCACTGGTCCGTCCGCCCGAACTCGCCGACGGGCCGGTGCCCTTGTAGCCGTCCATGAAGGCCTCCAGCCACAGGCCGGGCTCCTTCTTGGCCGGACGGGGCGCCGGTGCGGCCGGGCCCGCTGCCGGGCCCGCGGTGGGGCCACTGGGCTGCGCGCTCGTACCGCTGGGCTGCGCCGTGGCGCGCGGGGGCGTGGCGAAGGCGGCCCGTCCGGTCGGCCGGTGGCGTCGGCGCTGCGGCAGGCCGTTGGCCGTCCGCTCGGTGACGATCACCTCGTCCTCCCCGGGCCCCGGGGTGGGGGACCCCCACGGGTTGGTCGAGCCGTAGGACGGTCCGACCCCGGCGGACGGCCCGGCGTCCGGGGCGGTCCGGGCGCCCCAGGGCCGGGAGGGGGCTGCGTGTCGGGGCGGGTTCGGCGGGAGCGGGCGCGGGCCGGAGAAGGCGCCGATGCCGTGCGCCCGCCCGGTCGGGGGAGCGGTGGTGAGCAGTTCCTGCGGTACGACCAGCACCGCGCGCACGCCGCCGTACGCGGAGCGGCGCAGCGACACCTGGAAGCCGTACGCCTGGCAGAGCCGGCCGAGGATGGCGAAGCCCAGCCGGGGCGACTCGGTCAGGTCGTCGAAGTCCTTGGAGACCATGGCCTCGCGCATCGAGCGCTCGGCGCGGACACGGGCCTCGTCGGTGAGCCCGAGGCCGCCGTCCTCGACCTCGATCGCTATCCCGCTCTGCACCTCGGAGGCGCTCAGATGGACGTGGGTGTGCGGCGGGGAGTAGCGGGTGGCGTTGTCCAGCAGCTCGGCCACCGCGTGGATCAGCGGTTCGACGGCCGGGCCGGTCACCGAGATCTGGGCGACCGGGTGCAGGTCGACCCGCTGGTACTCCAGGATCCGGGACATGCCGCCGCGCAGCACGCTGTAGAGCGCGATCGGCCGGGTCCACTGGCGGCCGGGCCGGGCTCCGGAGAGCACGGCGATGGAGTCGGCGAGGCGGCCGACCAGGGCGTTGCCGTGGTCCAGGCGCAGCAGGTCGTCGAAGACCGCCGGGTCGTTGCCGTGCCGGTCCTCCATCTCCCGCAGGTCCTTGGCCTGCCGGTGGATGATCGCCTGGACCCGGCGGGCGAGGTTGACGAAGGCGCGCTCGGCGGAGTCGCGCCGGCTGACCTCGTCGTCGACGGCCTGGGCGATGCCGCGTACCACCGTCTCCAGCGACTCGCGGAACTTCCGGGAGAGCGGTGCGTCCGGCCGCTGGAAGGGCTTGAGCAGTACGTCGATCGAGGAGCCGTAGCGGGCGCCGCCGACCAGCCTGCGCAGCTCGCCCGCGGCCAGCCGCTCGATCTCGTCGTCCTGCCCGGCCAGCTTGCGCTGCAACTCGTCCACCCGGCGGGTGTGTTCGTTGCGCAGTTCGGCGAGGGCCCGCCCCCGGCGGGCGGACTCGGCGGTCACCACGGCCACCAGGACGGTGGCGGTGGCCCCGCACCACAGCACCTCGGCCCGGGCTCCGACGGACACCACCACCGCGGCGACCCCCACCGCGGCCGCCATGACGGCGGTGGGCAGCAGCCAGCCGAGCAGAGGCGCGGGGCGCCGTCTGGTGGGTGACGATCCAGCTCGAAGCATTCGGCATCCTCAAACGATCGGAACAGTACGGGGACGGGCGACGACCGGCTCCGGAGGCGTGATGCTGCAGCATAGCCAAGTTCAGGACAAGTCTGACCGAAACTCAAAAATACTGTCTATCAACCGACTTGTGGCAACTTGTCGGTCATGTCAGACATCTCGCACGCCTGTCGCAGTCCGGGTCGGCCACTGCCCGGCCACCAGGCTTCTCGCCTCGGCGCGCCCGCACCGGCAACCCGGCCGGGATTCGCTCATGTGAAGGGTTTCCGGCCCAAGTCGCCGCGCGCGTCGGTGAGTTCGTGCTAAGGGTCACTCCCGATCGCTCGCCGTCACCCGTGTGGGGGACCCGGGGCCCGTCCTCGGCGTGAAGCAACATCTGTTGCCTTGATGAGCAATGAGTGTTGACGGTTTGCGTGCCCGATCCCTACAGTGCGGAGCCATGAACACGGACGATCTCGGTCAGCGGGTGGCGGATGACGTGGCCGACGGGGGCGGACTGGACGGCCTACGACGGCTGTCGGGGGTGATCGCGGCGCTGGAGGAGCGGCGCACCGGCCTGGTCGAGGAGCTGCGGCGCGGCAGGGAGGCGACCTGGGAGGAGATCGGCCGGGCCTGCGGCATGACCCGCCAGGGCGCGACCCGGCGCTGGGCCGGGCGGCTGCAGGCGCGCTCCTTCGGCGTCGCCGCTGCCTCCTACCAGCACGGGCGCCCAGGCTATCCGCGGGCGCTCATCGGCTCCGTGGTGCCGCGCGAAGCCCGCAAGGTGCTCGATCTCGGCGCCGGGACGGGCAAGTTGACCCGGCTGCTGGTCGAGTCCGGCCTGGACGTGGTCGCGGTCGAACCCGATGAGGACATGCGCGCCCAACTAGCCGCCGCAGTGCCCAAGGCGGCCGTGAGGGCCGGCTCGGCCGAGCGCATCCCGCTGCCGGACGCCAGCGTGGACACGGTGGTGGTCGCCCAGGCCTGGCACTGGTTCGACCAGGCGGCGGCGGTACCGGAGATCGCCCGGGTGCTCGCCCCCGGCGGAACCCTCGCCCTGGTGTGGAACTTCCGGGACGAGTCCCAGCCCTGGGCCGCCGAACTCGGCGCGCTGATGCACCGCTGCTCCCGGCCGCAGATCGACAGCGCGCCGCTCCTGCCGGCCCCGTTCGGCCCGCCGGAGCGGTTGGAGATCCGCTGGGAGCACCCCACCACCCCGGCCGGGATCGTCGACATGGTCGCCTCGCGCAGCTACGTCATCGCCCTGCCCGAGGCCGCGCGCGCACGGCTGCTGGCCGACGTCGAGCAGCTGCTCGCCACCCACCCCGACCTGGCCGGCCGGGACGAGATCGCCATGCCCTACCTGACGAGGTGCACCCGTGTCCGCCTCGGCTGAGCCCGTGACCGTCCGTCGCCTCGGCCCCGCGGACGCCGAACCGTACCGGGCCTTCCGGCTCACCGCCCTACGGGAGACCCCGACTGCCTTCACCTCCGGCTACGCCGAGGAGCGCGCCAAGCCGATGGCCGCCACGCTCCAGCGCCTGGCCGAGGCCGAGAACGGGCCCGGTGCCCTGCTCGGCGCCTTCGACGGCGGCGGCACGCTGCTCGGCACCGCCGGACTCCGAGTGAAACAGCGCGGCCAGGAGCGGCACAAGGCCACCCTGTACGGCATGGCGGTGGCCCGCGCGGCCGGTGGCCGGGGCATCGGCCGCGCCCTGGTGCGGCACGTGCTGCGGCTGGCCGTCGAGGACGGCGAGCTGCGCCAGGTGCTGCTGACCGTCTCGGAGGGCAACGAACCGGCGCTGCGGCTCTACACCTCCTGCGGCTTCGAGGTGTGGGGCCGGGAACCGCGGGCCGTCATGGTCGACGGACAGGCGGTCGCCAAGCTGCACATGGTGCGCCTGCTGGATCCCGAGGTGACCCGAGCCGGGGGCTGACAATTGTCGTGACTCCTCCCCCGGCTGAAGCCGGGGGGCTTCTCGCTATCCCTTCCGGGCGTCGCGACGGACCAGCCCGGCCCGTAGAACGTTGATCGCTCCCACTGTGTCAGCGTGCGCGGGGTGACCGCAGCTGACGCAGTGGAAGGTCTCCTGCGTGGGCCGGTTCTCCGCCGAGGCGTGCCCGCATGCGGGGCAGGTCCGGGAGGTGTTGCGGGGGTCCACGGCGATCACTTCCCGTCCGGCGCTTTCAGCCTTGGCGTGCAGGATCGTTAGGAACACCCCCAACCGGCATCCGATATCGAACGGTTGAGCCCGGCCTTCGCCGACGCGCCGTTGGGCAGGAAGGTGCCCGGCCGGTCCGGATCGGGCTTCGGCGCGGGGGCCTTGGCCATGGTGCGGATCCGGAGGTCTTCGTGCGCGATGAAGTCATGCGCACGGACCAGGCCGAGAGCGGTCTTGTGGGCGTGATCGAGCCTTTGGCGGCGGACCTTGCGATGCAGGTCCGCGACCCGCTGGACGGCCTTGCGACGGCGGCTGCCGCGCCGCTTGCACCGGGCAAGGGTCTGCTGGGCGGCTTCGAGCTTCGCGGCGGCCTTCCGGCCGTGGCGGGGGTTGGGAACGAACTCGCCGCCCGAGTCGGCGAGGAAGTCGGCTATCCCCATGTCGATGCCGACCACGGAGCCGGTGGCGGGCAGCGGCTCGGGTTCGCCCTGCTCGGTGGTCAGCACGACATACCAGCGGCGTCCTTCACGCTTGACGGAGACGGTCTTGACCCTGCCGACCACCGGCCGGTGCTGGTTGACCTTGACGTGCCCTACGCCCTGGAAACGGACGCGGGTCACGGGGTCGTGCGGGGTGGAGTTCCAGCGGCAGCCGTCTCCGTCCTTCGGGAACTCCACCGTGTCGAACCAGTTCACGCCCCGAAAGCGCGGGTAGCCCGGCTTCTCACCGGACTTGACCCGCCGGAAGAACGCCGCGAACGCCTTGTCCAGCCGACGAAGGGTGGCCTGCTGCGAGGAGAACGACCAGCGGCCCTGACGCTCCGGGTCGAACGCCCGGATCTCCTTGAGCTGCGCGGACTGGTCACCGTAGCGGACGGTCGTCTTCGATATGTGCCGATAGGCATCACGGCGCTCCTGCAACGCCCCGTTGTAGAGGGAGCAGTGGTCGCGCAGCATCTCGGCGAGCGCCTGTGCCTGGCCCACGGTGGGCCGAATGAGGAACTTGTACGCGCGGATCATCCGGTCCACCCCCTTTCGGTCGACCCGCCGTCGGACGCGGCGACCAGGTCGCGGACGCGGCCCGCGAGCACCACCCGGACGTCGCCCTGCTGGACATCGAGATGCCCGGGCTGGACGGCCTGGCGGCCGCCGCCGTCCTCGCCCAACAGGCCCCCGACTGCCGGGTCGTCATCCTCACCACCTTCGGCCGCGCCGGCTACCTGCGCCGCGCCATGGAGGCGGGCGCGCTCGGCTTCGTGGTCAAGGACGCCCCGGCGGAGGTGCTGGCCGACGCCATCCGCCGGGTCGCGGCCGGGGAGCGGGTGGTGGACCCGGAACTCGCCGCCGCCACCCTCGCCGCCGGCGCCTCCCCGCTCACCGCCCGCGAGCGCGACGTCCTCGACGCCTCCCGCTCGGGTGCGGGGGTCACCGAGATCGCCGGGAAGCTCTACCTGTCCGAGGGCACGGTCCGCAACTACTTCTCCTCCGCGATCGCCAAGACCGGCACCCGCAACCGCACCGAGGCCCTGTGCGTCGCGGACGAGCGCGGCTGGCTCTAGGCGCACAGGCGTTCACATGTGCGCGCTGATCTCACCGCCGGCGGTGAGCACGAGGTAGACGCCGTTGGCGACCCCGCCGGCGTCGTGCTGGTCCGCCTCCAGCGTGCCGTCCACCTCGTCGTCGTGGCCGATGATCTCCGCGCGGTACCGGAGGTCGCCGACCTTCGTGACCTTGGCCGTCCAGCCGCCCGCGAGTTTGAAGGTGCCCGGTCCTTGGTGCCCTCCGCCCATCCAGGAGTGGACCGTTCCGTCCATCGAGAGCACGACGAACATGTCGTTGGCGTCGAGCCCGGTGTCCGTGCCGTTCGTCTCCAGCGTGGCGAGGACCTGACCGTGGTTCACGATCTTGGCTTGGAAGCGCTGGGCGCCGAGGTCGCGGATCTCGGTCGTGCTGCCGTCCACCAGGGTCTGGGTGTGGGGCGTGGCCGCCGGCTTGGTCGTGGCCGTCGGCTTGGTGGTGGTGTGGGTGCCGGGCGTTGTGGTGGGTGCGGCGGTGTTGTGCGCGCTGGGCGTGGCGGCCGGGGCGGTGGTGTCGTGGGCGTCGGGCGTGGCCGGCGTGGTGGCCGGCGTGGTCGTGGCGGGCGCGGCCGCTGATGTGGTGCTCTTGGGCGCGTCGGATGTGGAGCTGCAAGCCGTCGCGGCGGGCACCAGCAGTGCGGCGGTCAGGGCAGTGCCGGCCAGGGTGCGGACAGCGGTCGTGCGGCGGGTCGTCGAGAGGGGCATGCGGGTTCTCCTGAGCGAAGTACGGGTGAGGGCGCGCGTTGCCTGCTCCGTCTCGGACGGGGACCGGGAAGCCATGGGGCGGCGTGCAGAATCGACGGTAGTACGAACAATTGACGGAATTGAGCGTTCCATGTCACCGGACTGCTACGGCCCGGGCCGCGTCGTGCGGGCGGTCGCGTCATCGGGTGACCGTCACCGAAGTGCTGAAGGGGGTGGCCGGCCGTCAACGGCGCCGCTAGCGTGACCGTGTGAACAACGATCAACGGCTACTTCACGCCTCGTCGTTCGGAGCTGCGGCGGCCGCGTACGCGGAGCACCGTCCGGACTACGCGCAGGACGCGGTGCGTTGGGCGCTCGACCCCGCGCCCGGCCCGCGCGTGCTCGACCTCGGTGCCGGAACCGGAAAGCTGACCGCCACGCTGATCGCGATGGGCGTCGAGGTCATTGCCGTCGAGCCCGACCCGGCGATGCTGACCGAGCTGCGCCGCTCGCTGCCGGCCGTTCGCGCCCTGCCGGGCAGCGCCGAGGCGATCCCGCTGCCGGACGCCTCCGTCGACGCCGTGCTGAGCGGCAATGCCATGCACTGGTTCGACATGGCCGTCGCGGGACCGGAGATCGCCAGGGTGCTCGCCCCCGGCGGCGTCCTGGCCGGCCTGTGGAACGTCATGGACGACCAGGTCGAGTGGGTCGCCGGGCTCGCGCGGGTCAGCGGGAGCGCGGCCGTCGGTCCGCGTGACACGCCCGCGAGTTGGCGGGCCGAGACGGCCGGCGTCCACCTTCCGAAGAACGGTGCGGCAGCCCGGTTCGGCTCGCCGGAGCAGGCCCTGTTCCCGCACGGACAGCGCCGCACCGCAGACTCCCTGGTCGCGACCCTCGGGACGCGTGCGGGCATGCTGGTCATGCCGGAGCCGGAACGGGAGGCCGCGCTGGGCCGGATCCGCGAGTTCCTCGCGGGTCGACCGGAGACCGCCCACGGTGAGTTCACCCTGCCGATGATGACCGGCGTGCTGCGCGTCCGGCGGCTGTGAGGCATCAGGGTCCGACCCGAGCGCGAGGCAAGGCCGTCCGGTGGCTCCCGTGGCGTCGTCAGGCCTGCGCGGTGGGCCGGACGACGATCTCGCTGACGTCGACGCCGTCGGGCTGCTCGATCGCGTAACCGATGGCGGAGGCGATGGCGGAGGGCGGCATGGCGATCTCGTCGCGCTGCCGGGTCATCGCGGCCGCGACTTCGGGGCTGGCTCCCTTGCCTATGCCCTCGGTGTTGGTGAAGCCGGGCGAGACGAGGGTGACGCGCAGGTCGGGCCCCGATTCCTGGCGCAGGCCCTCGGTGAGCACCTTCACTGCCGTCTTGGTGGCCGCGTAGACGGCCTGCGGGGGCTTGACGACGTAGGCCGCGGTGGAGCCGACGTTGACGAAGTGGCCGGACCGCTGCCGGCGGAAGACGGGCAGGGCCGCCCCGATGCCGTTGAGCAGGCCGGTGATGTGGGTGGCGACCATGGCGTCCCAGTCGTCCTGGCGCAGGTCGTCGAACGGCGAGACGGCCATGGTGCCCGCGTTGGAGACGAGGACGTCGAGCCGGCCGAAGCGGTCGACGGCCGTGCCCGTCAGGCGCTGGAGGTCCTCGCGGCGCGTGACGTCGACGATGACGCCGGTGGCGGTGCCGCCGGCGGCCGTGATGCGGTCCACGACCGTGTTCAGCCGGTCCTCCCTGCGGGCGCCGAGCACGAGCCGGGCGCCCTTTCCGGCGAGGTAAGTCGCCGTCGCCTCACCGATGCCGCTGCTGGCGCCTGTGATCGCGATGACCTTGCCCTGGATGCCCGACATGATCAGCTGCCTTTCCTGGGTGTGCGCACGCGAGTGCGTTGACCTAGAGTGAAACCGGGGGCGCCCCCAGTTGTTTCAGGCTAAGTGGGGGCGCCTCCGTTTGGCAACTCCGAAGGGCACCTGAGAGGGGACGGCGAGCACCGATGGCCGACGAAGCACACCGGCCGTTGCGGGCCGACGCACGGCGCAACAGGGAGAAGATCCTCGCCGCTGCCGTGCGCGTGTTCACGACGCAGGGGCTGGACGCCCAGATGGAGCGCATCGCCAAGGACGCGGGCGTGGGCAGCGCGACCCTGTACCGCAACTTCCCCACCCGGGAGGCTCTGGTCGAGGCGGTCTACCGCAACGAGGTGGCCCAACTGTGCGACGCGGCCCCCGCCCTGCTCGCGCAGAAGTCACCTGACGAAGCCCTGCGCGCGTGGACACGCCTCTTCCTGGACTACGTCACCGCCAAGTACGGCATGATCGACGCCCTGCGCGCCATCGCCGCGACGGGGGGCAACCCCTACGGTCACAGCCGGGAAATGATCCAGGCCGCCATCACCTCACTCATGGACGCGTGCGCGGCGGCAGGGATGATCCGTACCGACATCAGGCCCGCCGACATCGGCGCCGCCCTCGAAGGCATCGCCCTCACCTCGGCGGGCGCCGAACACCGACAGCAAGCGGAGCGCCTGCTCGACCTCACCCTGGACGGCCTCACGGTTCGTCCGTGAGGCCTGTCTGCGGCACATCTCGGGTCCCTGACGACGGGCCGCTGACGGGGCTTGTCGGAACCGGCTGCGAAGATCACGCCCATGGATCTCGCTGACGCCCTCGCCGGCCTCGACGCCCACCCCTGGGCCTCCGTCTCGCACGCCTACGGTCCCGCCGAGGACCTGCCCGACCTGCTGCGCGCCCTGGCCGAGGGCGGCGGCGACGCCGAGGAGGCGATCTCCGAGCTGTACTCGTGCATCCTCCACCAGGGCACGGTGTACTCCGCCAGCGTGGACGCCGTCCCCTACCTCGTCCGGATCGCCGCCGCCGCCGAGCACGGGGCGGCGGAAATCCTCTGCCTGCTGGGCGGCCTGGCCGAGAGCGGCGACGAGTGGGAGATCACGCCGGGCGCTGTCCGGACCGCCGTGGCTGCCCAAATCCCTTTGCTGATACCGATGTTGGCGCACGATGAGGTGGAAGTCCGGTCGCTCGCCGCCTGGACGCTCGGCCACACCCGGGACACCGAGGCCGCCCCCGCCGCCCTGCGGGGCCGCTGGACGGCGGAGGCCGATCCCGGCGTCCGGGCCGAACTGCTCATCGCCCTCGGCCGGGTGGACCTCTCCGCCGCCGCTACCGAGGCCCGAGCTCTGCTCGGTGGGTCCACACCCGCCCCGCTCCGACTGGCCGCGCTCTACGTCACCCTGGACGCCGGGGAGCCGTGGACCGACGCCCACCACGACGCCGCCCTCGGCCTGCTGCCCGCGCGCGGACTCACCGTCGACCGCTACGGCATGCACAACCGCCAGGGGTTGTACACCGTCGTCGACAGCCTGCTGGGCCGCGACACCGAGGCCGACCGCGAGAGCGCCTTCGCCCTGCTGGACACCGCCCTGGGCGACGGACGCCCCGAGGTGCGGGCCGAGGCGATCTCGGCGGCCGACCACGCCTGCTACCTCTCCCGCAGCGCCCCGCAGCGGCTGGCCCCGGCCATCGCCGCGCTCGCCGCCGAGAACCTCGCGGAGACCGTCCTCATCAAGCTCGGCCCGGCCGCCGCCGAGGCCGCGCCGCTCCTCGCCGAACTCGCCGCCCAGCCGGACGACGAGGCGGCCGACCGGGCGCTGGCCGTGCTCGTCCGGGTCGCGCCCCGGCAGGCCGCCCCGCCGCTGGCCCGGGACCTCGACCGCCGCCCGCGCGCGCTCGACGCGGCGGGCGACTTCCACGCCCCCGCCTTCCCCTTCGACCCGGCGCTGCTCGCCGCCGTCCGGGAGCGGCTGACCGTCGACGGGCTCGGCGACAACGAGACCGCCGACCTCGTCCACCTGCTGCGCCAGTGGGGCCCCCAGGCCGCCGCCGCCCTGCCCGAGCTGTACGCCGTACTGCCCCGCTTCGCGTACGCGGCCTCCGCCATCGCGGCCGTCGCCGCCGACAGCCCGCAGGCCGATCGCGAGCGGGCCGGCACCGTACTGCGGGCCGCCACCGGGTTCCTCGCGGCCCGCGCCCACTACAACCTCACCGGCGAGACCGATGTCCTGCTCCGCGCCGCCACCGAGGGACTGACCGTCCCACGCGACTTCGTCGAGGCGGTCCAGGCCGCCGCCGACCTGGGCGCGGTCGCCGCGGGACTGCTCCCCGCCCTGCGCGCGGCGGTCAGTGAGGACACCGAGCCGACCACCCCGCAGCTGGACGGCGACACCGCGATCGCCACCGCCCTCTGGCGGATCGACGGCGACGCCGAGGAGGCCGTCACGATCCTCGCCTCCGTCCTGGACCGCACGGCCGGCAACCAGCTCTGGTACCGCTGGACCGTCGTCCGCACGCTCCGCGCGATCAGGCTCCTCGGAGCGGCCGCCCGACCCCTGGTCCCGCGCCTGGAACACCTGCTCGCCGACCCGGAGAAGGCTCCCGCCGCCGTCCTCGCCCTGCTGGACGTCGCCGACCCGGACACCGTCGACCTCGACCGACTCGCCGAGGCGGCCCTCCACTCCGCCGAGACCGGGGCGGACGTCGAGGGCGCCTGCGAGGCCCTCCGGACGCTCGGCGCCGCCGCGCTGAGCACCCACCAGCGGCTGCGCGTCGCCGAACTCGCGGAGGGGGACCGGCGCCTCGTGAGCTACGGCCTCGCGAACGGCATCATCCGCGAGGACGAGCGACTGCGCGCCGTCCTGGCCGGCATCTGAGAGGTGGGCCGGGGCGGGCCGTTGACCGGTCGACTCATCGATCGATCAACCGATTGCCGCCCCGGCCCGCTCCTGGACGGCGTGTGCCGATGGAGCTGAACGAAGCCGTCGCCGCCGGGGACGCCACCGCCGTGCACTCCCTCCCGCAGGGCGGCGCCGATGCGGACGTCGAACTGCTGGACGGTACGCCCCCGTTGCCGCGGGCCGTCGACCTCGGGTTCCCCGGCGCCGGTCGAGGCGCTGCTCGGCGAGGACCCCGGCCGACGGTCCCGCCGCGACGACCCACGGACCGAAGAGGCCTACGAGCGGGTAGGCCTGCTCGGCCCCGGGTTCGCGATCGACCACCGGGTGAACGCCCTCCGGTACCGCCGCTCCCGCAGCCGTCCCTCCTGGCCGTCCGGATCGTCAGTTGCGGGCCTGAGCCGGGCCTCTGATCTGATCAGGCTGCTGTTCTGATCGGGCCTCTGATCTGATCGGGCCGCTGTTCTGATCCGGCCTCGGGCGGCCACGCGCGGGTGGCGCCGCCCGAGGAACGTTCTCACGCCAGGCGCAGCACCAGCTTGCCGGTGTTCTCGCCGCGGAACAGCATCCCGAGGGTCTCCGGGAAGTCGTCCACGCTGCCCTCGACCAGGTGCTCCTTGACCTTGATCCGGCCGTCGCCGATCCAGCCCGCGATCTCGGCGGCCGCCGTCGCGTACTGGCGGACGTAGTCGAAGACCACGAAGCCCTCCATGCGCGCCCGCCGCACCAGCAGCGACAGGTAGTTGGACGGCCCCTGCACGGCGCTCTCGTTGTTGTACTGGCTGATCGCCCCGCAGATCACCACCCGGGCGTGCATCGCCAGCCGGGTCAGCGCGGCGTCCAGGATCGGGCCGCCGACGTTGTCGAAGTAGACGTCGATGCCGTCCGGGGCGTGGGTGCGCAGCGCCTTGCGGACGTCCTCGGCCCGGTAGTCGATCGCCGCGTCGAAGCCGAGCTCGTCGGTCAGCAGCGCGCACTTCTCCGGCCCGCCCGCGATCCCGACCACCCGGCAGCCCTTGACCTTGGCGATCTGCCCGACCAGGGTGCCGACGGCCCCGGCGGCGCCGGAGACCACCACGGTCTCGCCCTCCTTGAGCGCCCCGACCTCCAGCAGCCCGAAGTAGGCCGTCATCCCGGGCATCCCGAGCGCCCCGAGGTAGGTCGACAGCGGCGCGAGCGCGGGATCCACCTTGAGTGCTCCCTTGCCGTCCGACACCGCGTACTCCTGGACGCCGAAGGCACCCACCACGTGGTCGCCGATCTGGAACTTCGGGTGGTTGGACGCGACGACCTCGACGACCGTGTTGGCGCGCATCACCTCGTCCAGGCCCACCGGCGGCAGGTACGAGGGGCGGTCGTCCAGCCAGCCCCGCATGGCCGGGTCGAGCGAGATGTACCGGGTCCGGCCCAGGAACTCGCCGTCGCCCGGCACGCCCACGGGCTCCTCGCCGTGCGCCCAGTCCTCCGCCCGGACCTCCCCGACCGGCCGGCGGGCAAGGCGGATCTGGCGGTTCACTCCGGTCATGGCGTCTCCTGGGGCGTACTCGGGTTCAGCAGGGCAAGGACCCGAGTGTAAGCAAGCGCTTAGTCATCTGGCCAGGCCTTGTCAGGGCTCTCCGTCGACCGGCTCCTGGCCGTCGCCGACCGCAGTCCACGCCCGGCGGCGGAACTCCGCGAGGTTGAGCGCGTCCGCCCCCTGTCCGGCGGTGGGCGCACTACCGGGCCATGGGCCAGAGGTGCTCGGCCTCGGGGCGGTCGGCGAGTTCGCGGTGGGCCGCGGCGCGCAGGGGTCCGCCCGGAGCGGTGGACGGCCGGAACGCTGTGGATGTGGCCGGCGAGCCCGCAGTTCGGGGGTGTCGGCTCGGGACGCGCTCCTGCTGGGCCTGGTTGCGGATCAACTCGCGGGAATCACCGAGGTACCGGTGATTCCGAGCGGGTGGCAGGTCCAGCTGAGGCGCAGGTCGGACTCGGGAACGGTGAGCAGCGCGTCGACGCCGGAGTGCTGCTCGCCCGTCTGACCGGTGCCACCCCGGTAGCTGCCGACGGGCTCGGCCCGGACCTCCACCGGCCGCGGGGTGCCGGGCGGCCGGTTCGGGGAGACGTCCCAGTCGGGCCCGGCCAGCAGCCCGGGTCGCTCGGCGGTGGCCTCCAGGTGGGTGTGCAGTAGGCCGCCGACCCGCAGCACGCCGCTGTGCCAGACCCGCACGTCCCCGGACCCGGCCGCGCCGACCAGGGCGGGTTCGGCGAGCAGCACGGCCTGCGCCGACGGCACGGCCGGGGCGTCCAGGGACAGTCCCACCTGGCGCGGCAGGAAGGCGTGCCGGATCACCAGCATCAGGCCGCCCCGGTCGGGCACCGGTCCGAACCGGCAGATCACGAACTCGACGCCGTACTCGGGGTCGTTGCGGATGGCGGGCAGGGCGAGGGTGCCGTGGGAGTTCCCCGGCAGGGTGAGGTAGACCAGCCAGGGCAGGGCGGACCCGGCCAGCGGCGGCACCGGGCGGTGTTCCAGGGCCAGCACGGTGAACAGCCCGGCCGGGGTGTCCAGCAGCCCGCCGTGGCTCAGTCGGCTACCGGGGGTGTCGTGGAGCGTCTCCGGCGGGCGCAACAGATGCATGCCCGCGACGGTAGGGGACCCGCCGGTGCGGCCCCCTGCGCCGCACCGACAGGTCAGCCGCTCAGCCCTGCCCGGCTGTCGACGGTGCCCACCCGAGGGCGGGCCCGAGCCGGGTGGCGAGGTCGGTGAGGATCTGTACGTAGTCCTCGTGCTCGAAGGTGAACGGCAGCGCGACGGCGACTTCGTCCACCTCCCGGAACCCGGCGTGGGCGTGCAGCCGCTCGACGAGCTCCTCGGAGCTGCCGACCAGGTCGGGTGCGAAGAGCAGCCGGTTCGGGCCCTGCGGGGTGAGGGTGCGCGGGGTGCGGGCGAGGGCGTAGGCCTGGTACTCGGACCGCTGCTCGGGGGTCGCGCTGTCGGTGGGGATGAGCACCAGGCCCTGGGAGACCCGGGCGCGCTCGCCGTCGGGGTGCAGGGCGCGGAAGGTGCGGATCTGCTCGGCCTGGATCTCGGCGAAGTCCGGTGCGGGGTCCGTCTGTTCGGGCTTGACCACGCTGCTGGTGAGCAGGTTGATCCCCTGCTCGCCGGCCCACCGCGCCGAGCGCAGGCTGCCGGCGCCGTACCAGAGCCGATCGACCAGGCCGGGGGAGTGCGGCTGGACCCGGCGCGAGTACTCCTCGATGCCCTCGGTGCCGGCGAAGTCGGAGGCGTCCTCGCCGCGGACCAGGGCGAGCAGCCGTTCGGCCCGGCGGTAGCCGAAGTCCTCGTCCTCGCCGGTGTCGGGGTAGAGGGCGCCGCGCACCTGCTCGTAGTGGACGGGCGGGCCGACGCTGAAGCCGGGGTTGAGCCGACCGCCGGAGAGCAGGTCGACGGTGGCGAGGTCCTCGGCGAGGCGCAACGGGTTCTCCCAGCCGAGCGGGGTGACGGCGGTGCCTAGCTGGATGCGGCTGGTGCGTTGGGTGGCGGCGGCGAGGACGGCGACGGGGGAGGAGATCCCGTACTGGAGGTGGCGGTGGCGCAGCCAGGCGCTGTCGAAGCCGAGCTGCTCGCCGAGGGTGATCAGCTCCAGGGTGGACTCGTGGCCCCGGCGCGGGTCGGCCTCGTCGAAGAGCCCGATGGTCAGGAAGCCGAGTTTCCGCAGTGGGCGGGGGGAGGGCGGCATGGTGGCGGCTCCGCGTGGGATCGGGCGGCCCGGGGCGGGCCGGTCGGGTGGTGCCCGTCGAACGTACGCAGACCGTGCGCGGTGCGACAAGATCGACGCGCGATCCGGACACCGGACTGCAACGGGGCGTTACACCGGGCCACGCGCGGGCGTGACACCGGGCCGCGCGCGGGGCGGGCCCCCGCCGGTGGGGCGGGGGCCCGCCGTGACCGCCGGGGGATCAGCAGCTGCGCAGCTCCGGGCTCTGGTTGCGGATCTGGTTGTGCAGCGAGGTGAACTCGCGGTACGCCTCGCTGTCCTCGGCGCCGGGCCGGAAGGCGCCGACGCGGTGGCAGTTGACGAAGGCGAGCTTGACCCCGAAGTGGTCCTCCAGGCTGCCCCGAATGGCGTTGCTGGCCAGCGCGCGCAGCAGCTGGGCGCGCTGCTCGTCGCTGGGCGTGGTGTTGTCGGTGGTGAACTCGGCCTCGCCGGCAGCCAGTTCGGTGCTGAGCCCGGCGACGACCTGGTAGGCGTAAGGGAGCGAGCTACGGACGGTGTCGAGGAAGTCGGCCTCGTCCACGTGGCCGGTGCGGGCCTGGTCGAGGAGGGCGGGGGAGACGTCGAGCGACATGGGTGTCCTCTTTCGCGGAGCGCGCGGGCGCGCACTGGGGATGGCTAACGAAGATGAAAACCATTTGCGTAATGGACTCTCCTGGACGACTCGACGCCCTGTCAAGTGCCGGCCCCCCGAAGGGCTGACGCGCGGCGGCACCGGCTGCCGTGGAGCCCCGATGGCGTGAGCGTGCAAGCAGGGACGGCTCTGCCGGCGCTACCGGGTTCCATCTCCCCGGCCTGCCCGGAGGCTTGCGACCACTGCGTGATCCGGAGGCCGTGGACGGCGAGTGATCACCGCCCATCGGGGGGCGCCGACCAGCCCTGCTGAGGGCTGGTCCCCGGGCTGCGGTCGGGTTGCTCAGACGGTCACGCCTGGCCGCTGCCGGGGCAGTTCGGCGTGGCGCACCGCGTCGGAGGCCAGGGCGATGACCGCGCCCAGGCTGGCGAAGATGCCGCAGCCGACGAACACGGGGGCGGCACCCCAGACTCCGATGGCAGCGCCGACCAGCGGGTAGCTGAGGGGGGCGAGACCGACCATGGTGAGCATGACGACGGAGGTGACCCGGCCGAGATAGGCCGGGTCCGCCGCGGTCTGTATGAGGGCGTTGTCCAGACTGCCGAAGACGCCCGCACACAGTCCGATGACCGCAGCCAGTACCGCGGTGAGCCAAAGGGTGGGCACCAGCGCGATGGTGGCCGCGCCCGCGCAGCCCACGAGCAGTGTCCCGGTCATCATCAGGCCGGCACGGGGCAGCCATCCTGCGATGGCGAGCAGTGAGGCGCTGGCCGCAGCTCCTGCGCCGAAGCTGCCGGCGATCCAGCCGTAGCCGGAAGGACCCCAGCCGCGTTCGGCGTTGAGGAGCACCATGCCGACGTTGAGGGTGCCGATGAGCCCGAGTTCGCAGACGGCGCCGCCGGCGACGAGCGGGCCGATGAGGCGGTGGCGGCGGATGTAGCGCAGGCCGTCGAGCAGGTCCTGCAGTGCGGTGCCGGACTCCGACCGCTCGGTGCCGGACTCCGACCGCTCGGCGCCGCTCGCCACGACGGGCCGCATCCGTATCGTCAGCAGGGGCGGCAGGGACAGCGCGAAAAGCAGTCCGGCGACGGTGAAGGCGGCCGCGGGTCCGCCGAGCCCCATGGCCAGGCCGCCGATCGGCGGGCCCGTGATCTGGCCGAGGCGCATCGACAGCGAGCGCATGCCGGTGACCCGGGCCAGCTGGTCAGGGGTGGTGATCCGGGGCGGGAGGGCGCCGACTGCGGGTACGAACAGCGCGTCCACGGCACCGAAGACGAGCGCCACCGTGACCAGGATCCACAGGGCCGGCGCCGTCAGTGCGATGCCGGCGGCCACCGCCAGGATGAGCAGGCAGCGCAGCGCGTCACTGCCGAGAATCACCCGACGGGGGTCGAACCGGTCGGCCACCACACCCCCGCCGAGCATGAGTAACGCTCGCGGTAGCGCCCCGGAGGCCATGACGAGACCGACTTCGGCAGGACCGGCGGCCTTCTGGGCGGACCAGCCCAGGGCGACGAAGTACACGCTGTCGCCGATGAGGGAAACGGTGTATGCGGTGAGCCAGCGCAGCACGTTGCCGTCGCGGTGGGCCGGTGTGGTGGCGTGTTCGGGCAGGACTGTCTCTGGGATGGCCATGGTGGGCTCCAGTGAGTCGGAATTCGGCTGAGTCAGGGCCGGAAGGGAAAGCCGTAGAGGTGCACGGACACGTGCTCGCGGTCCTCGGTGTCGCCGGCTGCCTTGGCGGCCTTGCTGCGCTCCCGCCAGCGTCGGGCGAGCGCCTGAAGCTCGCCGCTCATCTCGGCGAGTTCGGCCGGGGTGAGGTCGAGCAGCCACTCGGAGCTGAAGGACGCGTCGGTCCACGCCTTCCCCCAGGCGGACTTCTGGTCGAGGTACGTGCGGTACTGGGCGACGCGGGTGTCGAACATGCCGCGGGTCACCGCGCCGACCGCGGCGGCGCCTTCGGGCGTGTCCGCGAAGTCCGAGTCGCGGAAGCCCCAGCCCTCTTCGGATACGACCTTCCACCACCGCTCGCGGCCGTCGGTGCCCTGGCCGCTCGCCTGGGTCACGAAGCCGTGCTCGGCGAGCTTGCGCAAGTGGTAGCTGACCAGCGAGGGCGTTTCGTCGACGTGCTCGGCGAGCTGAGAGGCGGTCGCGGTGCCCGCGGCGTACAGCAGCCGGTACAGCTGCATCCGCAGCGGGTTCATGACCGCCCTCAACCGTGACAGGTCGGTGATCTGCTCAGGCTCGTGCTTCGGTCGCATGCACTCACCGTAGATGTGAAGCGAAAACTTCGCAATAACCGCTTCAGAGTTGCGTACCCGAGCAGCCCGACTCGGGGTGCCGAACGGCCTTCAGTCGTGCCCTCACGTCCGCCTCGCCCGGCGGCACTGGACTACGCGTCTCTTTCCGCGCCCTGCTCTGACGGGCCGATGGGAGCCGACGGCTTGCGGACTTTGATCACGAACATCGTGATGACGACAGCCAGCGCCGCGAAGACGAGGCCCGTCTGGAAGGCGCGGGCGATGCCGTGCACCAGCACCTCCGAGGACTGCGGTGCGGGCAGCTTGCCGGTCGTCTCGAACTGAAGGGCCTGCTCCGGGGTGGCCTGCTGGAGGAACCTCCCGACCTGCCGGCGGGCCTCGTTGCGGCTGGCCGTGCCGTACACCGTGACCAGGATCGACAGGCCCAGTGAACCGCCCACCTGCTGGGTGGTGTTGAGCATGCCGGTGGCCGCGCCGGTCTCGTGCGGGGCGACCTGGGAGACGACGGTGAGGATCACCGGCACGAAGATCGAGCCCATCCCGAAGCCGAACAGCAGCGTCGGCCCGAGGATGCCGGACGCGTAGGTGGTGTCGATGTCGATCCGGGTCGCCCAGGTGACCCCGGCGAGGACCAGGATCGAGCCGGTGGTCAGGAACGGCTTAGGGCCCCAACGGATCTGGTTGCGGGCGGCGAACTGGGCGGCGGCGATGGTGGCCACGCTGATCGGGAGGAAGGCGAAGCCGGCCCGCAGTGGGCTGAAGCCGAGGATCTCCTGTACGAACAGGGTGATGAAGAAGAAGATGCTGAACATCGTCGCGGCCACGCAGAGCATCAGTCCGTACGTGCCGGAGCGGTTGCGGTCGCGCAGGAGGTGGAGGGGCGTGATCGGCTGTCGCGCGCGCTGCTCGTTCGCCACGAACGCCGCCAGCAGCAGCACCGCGAGGCTGAAGGCGGTCAGGGTGACGGCGTCGGTCCAGCCGTGGTCGGAGGTGCGGATGAACCCGTACACCAGCGAGACCATGCCCGCCGTGGCGGTGAACGCGCCGGTCAGGTCGAAGTGTCCGGGGTGGCGCTCGGACTCGTCGATGTACAGCGGCGCCAGCAGGGCGATCGCGATGCCGATCGGCACATTGACGAAGAACACCCAGCGCCAGGACAGCCAGGAGGTCAGCATGCCGCCGAGCAGCACGCCGATCGCGCCGCCCGCGCCCGCGACGGCGGAGAAGACCCCGAAGGCCCGGTTGCGCTCGGGGCCCTCCTTGAAGTTGGTGGCGATCAGCGCCAGCGCGGTCGGCGAGGCGATCGCTCCGCCGACTCCCTGCAGGGCCCGCGCGGCCAGCAGCCAGGCGGAGTTCTGCGCGACCCCGCCGAGCAGCGACGCGAAGCCGAAGACCAGGACGCCGACGATGAACACCCGTCGGCGGCCGAGGATGTCGCCCGCCCGCCCGCCGAGCAGCAGCAGGCCGCCGAAGGTCAGCGTGTAGGCGTTGATGACCCAGGACAGGTCGGTGGTGCTGAACTTCAGCGCCTGCTGAATGTGCGGCAGCGCGATGTTCACGATCGTGATGTCGAGAACGACCATGAGTTGGGTGGCCGCGATGACGGTGAGGGCTATCCCTGGGTGCCGGCCCCGACGTGCGGTCGCGGGCGGAGGCGTGGCCAGAGCACGCGAGGTGGCCATGGCGGGTTCCCCAATGGCTCGGGAGCGAACGATGGGCAAGGCACTGATCGGTACACCACTGCTGACGGTAGTCCTGGGAGATAGGGAACACAACCGTTCATTACGGACAAGCAGTGATTTCCGGACAATCGCTCCAGGTGCGGGGCGCGGCGCCCTCGTCGCGGCGCCCACCGGCTGAGGAAACGCTGCGAAAACGATGCGAGTGGCCTCCGGGTCGGGTCTGCGCGACGGTCGAACCGTGCAGGCAACCACCGACCGGCCGCTCGCCCGGCCCACCGTCCCCGAGAACGCCGACGACGGGCGGGCCCGGCTGCGTGCGCTGATGGCCCGCATCGCCCGCGCCGATGAACCGGCCTTCGAGGACCTCTACAGCGCCACCGCCGGCGCCGTCCTGGGGCTGATCCTGCGGGTGCTGCGCGACCACGCGCAGGCCGAGGAGGTCCTCCAGGAGACGTTCTGGCAGGTGTGGCGGGAAGCCCCGCGCTACCGCCCCGAGCGCGGCGAAGTCCTGCCCTGGATGCTCACCCTGGCCCACCGGCGCGCCGTCGACCGCGTCCGCTCCGCCCAGGCCGCGGCCGACCGCGACCGGACCGTCGCCGTGCGCGCCTACACCCCGGAATTCGACGAGGTCGCCGACCGGGTCGAGGGCAGCCTCGACCGCGACCGGGTCCGGCGGGCCCTGGCCGCGCTGACCGACGTCCAGCGCGAATGCCTGCTGCTGGTCTACTTCGGGGGCTGCACCCAGGCCCAGGCGGCCGCAGTGATCGGAGCACCCCTGGGCACCGTCAAGACCCGTATCCGCGACGGCCTGTCGCGCCTACGCGACCGACTCGGCGACGTCCCCGAGGCGCCGCCCCGCCCGTACGCGCGTCAGCGGACCGGCCCCGCCGCCAGGTCGTAGGCTCGCGGCCGTGACCGCCCCGACCGCCCCGAACAGTCCGACCGGCCCGAACGCTTCGACCGCCCCGACCGGCCCCGCTCAACCCGGACTGACCACCGGGGCCCTGGCCCGCCGGCTCGGGGTCTCACCCACCACCATCCGTTCCTGGGAACGCCGTTACGGCATCGGCCCGGCCCACCACGCCCCCGGGCGGCACCGTCGGTGGGAGCCGCACGACGTGGCCGTCCTGGAGGAGATGTGCCGCCTCACCGCCCGCGGGGTGACGCCGGCCGAAGCCGCCCGCAGCGCCCTGGCCGCCTCCCCGGACACACCCCCGACCGGTATCGGGGCGGCGCCCGGTCCCGGTGGCCACACCCTCGCCGTGGGCACCGTCCGCCCCGAGTGCCGGGGACTGGCCCGGGCCGCCGTACGCCTCGACGCCCCCGAAGTCGCACGCATCCTCGCCCGCAGCGTCGAGGACCTCGGCCCGGTCATCGCCTGGACGGAGGTCATGACCCCGGCGCTGCGGGCGGCCGGGCGCAAATGGGCGGCCGAGGGCGAACGCTACATCGAGGTGGAGCACCTGCTGTCCTGGCACGTCGCCGCCGCCCTGCGCCGGGCCGCCGACCGGCCGGCCCAGGCACCCGGTCCGGCCGCGCTGCTCGCCGGCATGCCCACCGAACTGCACGCCCTCCCACTGGAGGCGGTCGCCGCGGGGCTCGCCGACCGTGGCCTGCCGTTTCGCATGTTCGGCCCCGCCCTGCCGCCCGAGGCGCTCGTCGAGGCGGTCCGCCGCACCGGCCCGCCCGCCGTCCTGCTCTGGTCCCAGGTCGCCCGCACCGCCGACCGGGCCCTGGCCGCACGCGTCGCCCACCTCACCTGGGGCCCGCACGGCGCGCGCACCCGCCCCGTCGTCCTGGCCGCCGGACCGGGGTGGTCCGGCACCCGCCGCCCGCCCGGCGCCCTGCGGCCCCGCGACCTCGCCACCGCCCTCGACCAGCTGGAGGACCTGCTCCGCTGAACCCGATCCCGGCCCCCGCCGGCTCCGAATACGAGGCGCCCCCGCCCGGCGGAGCGCGGGGACACCCCCACCGCACGGAAGGAGCGGACGGTGGACGAGCGAGCCCGTACCGGGCAGTGCTGCCTGGTCACCGGGGCCACCGGCTACATCGGTGGACGACTGGTACCCGAACTGCTCTCCGCCGGACACCGGGTGCGCTGTCTGGCCCGCGACCCCGGGCGGCTGCGCGACCAGCCGTGGCGCGCCGAGGTGGAGGTGGCCCCCGGCGACGTCACCCGGCCCGGGACCCTGGACGGCGCCTTCGAGGGCGTCGACATCGCCTACTACCTGGTCCACTCCCTCGGCACCGGGCCCGGCTTCGAGGACACCGACAGACGCGCCGCCCGGTCCTTCGCGCGGGCGGCCGCGCAGTCCCGGGTGGGCCGGATCGTCTACCTCAGCGGGCTGATGCCCGCCGGAGTGCCCGAAGCCGAGCTGTCGCCGCACCTGCGCTCGCGGGCGGAGGTCGGCCGCGTCCTGCGCACCGGCGGCGTGCCCACCGCCGAACTGCGGGCCGCCGTCATCATCGGCTCCGGCTCCGCCTCCTTCGAGATGCTCCGCTACCTGACCGAACGCCTGCCCGCCATGGTCACCCCCCGCTGGGTCGACACCCGCATCCAGCCCATCGCCGTCCGCGACGTGCTCCGCTACCTCGTTGGTGCCGCCGCCCTGCCGCCGCAGGTCGACCGGGCCTTCGACATCGGCGGACCGGACGTCCTGACCTACCGGCTGATGATGCAGCGCTACGCGAGGGCGGCCGGCCTGCCCAGACGGCTGATCGTGCCCGTGCCCGTGCTGTCCCCGGCCCTGTCCAGCCACTGGGTCGGTCTGGTCACCCCCGTCCCCGGCCCGCTCGCCCGCCCGCTGGTGGAGTCCCTGCGGCACGAGGTGGTCTGCGGCGAACACGACATCGCCCGCTGGATCCCCGACCCACCGGCGGGGCTGACCGGATTCGACCGCGCCGTCGAACTCGCGCTGCGCCGCATCCGCGAGGCCCGGGTCACCACCAGCTGGTCCTCCGCCGCACTCCCCGGAGCCCCCAGCGACCCGCTGCCCACCGACCCCGCGTGGGCCGGCGGCAGTCTCTACCAGGACCTCCGCGAACGCCGGGTCGCAGCCGACCCCGCCGCCGTGTGGCGGGTCATCGAGGGCGTCGGCGGCGAGAACGGCTGGTACTCCCTCCCGTTCGTGTGGGCGTTGCGCGGCACCCTCGACCGCCTGGCCGGCGGCGCCGGCCTCCGCCGGGGCCGGCGCGACCGCGACCGGCTACGGGTCGGCGACGCCCTCGACTTCTGGCGGGTGGAGGAGATCGAGCCCGGACGCATGCTGCGCCTGCGCGCCGAGATGCGCCTGCCGGGCCTGGCCTGGCTCGAACTGCGGGTCACCCCCGACGGTGACGGCGGCGCGCGCTACCACCAACGCGCCCTGTTCCACCCGCACGGACTGGCCGGTCACGCCTACTGGTGGTCGGTGGCACCCTTCCACGCCCTGGTGTTCGACGCCATGGCGCGCAACATCACGGAACGCGCCCGCCGGACGGCGTGAGCCGCGCGGGTCCGGCACGGCAACGGCACCCTCCGTATCCTGGCCGCAGGCGTCCTCACCGCACGCGTGCTCGCCGCAGGCGTCCTTACCGCGCGTCCTTGCCCGTACCCGGACCAATCCGCGGTGCGATCGGCTCCGAAGGCTCGGTGCAGAGCAGCGCGGGCCGCCGGTGCGGCCCGGACCAGCGAAGGGCCCGCCCATGACCGTCTCGATCGCCTTGTTCACCCAGGACCTGCGCCTGCACGACAACCCCGTGCTGCACGCCGCGCGCACCGCGTCCGACCAGGTGGTGCCCCTGTTCGTCCTCGATCCCGGCGTCGAGGCGGCGGGCTTCGCCGCCCCCAACCGGCAGGCCTTCCTGGCCGACTGCCTCGCCGACCTGGACGCCTCGCTGCGCCGCACCGGCTCCCGGCTGACCGTACGCCGCGGCGGAACCGCCGAGCAGACCGCCGGGGTCGCCGCCGAGACCGGGGCCGCGACGGTGCACGTCGCCGCCGGGGTGAGCGGCTTCGCCCGACGGCGCGAGGAACGGTTGCTCGCCGTGTTCGGCGACCGCCTGCACGTTCACGATGCCTCCGTGACGGTGGTCCCACCGGGCCGGATCACCCCGGCCGGCCGCGACCACTACGCGATCTTCACCCCCTACCACCGCGCCTGGCTGCAGGCTCCGCACCGGACAGTGCTGGACGCGCCCCGGGTCATCCGCACGCCGAGCGGCATCGGCAGCGAGAACCTGGTCGTCAGCGGCCCCTTCTCGCCGGCCCTGCCCCGCGGCGGCGAGGTCGCGGCCCGGGCGCGGTGGCGCCGCTGGGACGTCGACGAGTACGCCGAGGCGCACGACGACCCCGCCGCCGACTCGACCTCCCGGCTCTCCCCGTACCTGCACTTCGGGTGCCTGTCGCCCACGGAGCTGACCGCCCGTGCCCTCCAACGCGGCAGCACCGGGGCGCAGGCGTTCGTGCGGCAGCTCGCCTGGCGCGACTTCCACCACCAGGTCCTCGCCGCCCGCCCCGACGCCGCCCACCGCGACTACCGCACCAGGGGCGACCACTGGTACCACGACGAGCACGAGGCCGAAGCCTGGCGCCAGGGCCGCACCGGCTACCCGATCATCGACGCCGGGATGCGTCAGCTCGCCCACGAGGGTTGGATGCACAACCGGGCCCGCCTCCTCACGGCGAGCTTCCTCGCCAAGACCCTCTACCTGGACTGGCGGATCGGCGCCGCCCACTTCCTGTCCCTCCTGGTCGACGGCGACGTCGCCAACAACCAGCTCAACTGGCAGTGGGTCGCCGGCACCGGCACCGACACCAGGCCCAACCGGATCCTCAATCCGCTGCGCCAGGCCGACCGTTACGACCCCGACGGGACCTACGTGCGCCGGTGGCTGCCGGAACTCGCCCACCTGCCCGGACCGGCCGTCCACCGCCCCTGGCTGCTCGCCCCCGACTACCCGGACCCGATCATCGCCCCGGACGCCCTGACGGTCCGGCTGCGCCGTGCCCGGGAGCTGGACTGAGCCCTCGCCGGACGTCGTCCGGCAGAGCAACGTCGAGTGGGCGCGGGCCTCGGCCCTCCGACCGAGGCCTCTGTCCAACCACCCGGCCCCGGGGGGGGGCCCCCCCCCCCGGGGGGGGGGGGGCGCCCCCCCCCCCCCCGGCCCCCCCGGGCCCCCCCCCCGGCGCCGCCCACACGTCGGGCCCCCCGAGGGGAACGG
>NZ_JBEXKB010000058.1:0-59553 GCF_040609455.1 Kitasatospora sp. NPDC004669 | reverse complement strand
GGGGAGGCGTCCGCGGCCGAGGCCACGGCCGGGACCACGGCGGCACCCAGGGCGGTCACACCGGCGGCACCCGCAAGAATCGCGGCAGAGGTACGCATACGGAGCTTGAAAGCGGGCATGTAGAGCAAGACCTCAATCGGGTTGGGCCGGTCTCACACCCCGCCTCGACCATGGCCGGACAGGGCCGAACGGTCGCGGGGAGTGACTCGGCGGTTAGCCGCATCCGGCGGGACAGAAGCCGGCGTGACTGACGACGAATGCCAAGGTGCCAGACCGGATCGACCCCCGCCAAGACCCCCCCACCACGATCCACCGTCGTACCTCACCGGCGGACGCCGCCGATCCGCAAGGCCCTCCGCACGGCCGCCCGGCCCGGCTGAGCTGCACATATGCCACGGCCGCACTCGCGATCGGCGTCGGCACGCAACCACTATCACCCGTCGTGGACCTCTTCCCATGTGAGCGGACTCACGGTTTATGTCCTGATTTGTCCGATTTGTTGGTCACTGACCGAACCGCCACCGACACCCCCAGTGCAGACGATCTTCCTGGGCTGAGACCCGCGTCACCGGCCTTGTCGACGGGCCCCCGCTGCCCTTGCAGGCCGCGTCAGCGAAGGCGTTGGCAACGACGACCGGCTGACCGCCTTCCGGGCCGGCCCGACCGTGAAGACGAGGATCGAGCCGCTGGAGAACGGCCGACTGCTGATCGTCGGCAGCCGGGGCCGCGACGGGTCAGTTCATGGACTGATCCGGGCGGCGGGTGAGGTTGGTGCCGTTGCGAGGGTCGAAGACGTGAATTCGGGGTGTGTTGATCCACAGGTCCAGGTGGGCGCCCTCGGTAGCACGGGTGGCGGTGTTGAGCCGGGCGACCACCCGGTGCTCCTGGGCGCCGGTGTCGGCCAGGCCGGAGTCGGCGGCGATCTCGGCGAGGTCCGCGGAATGGGCGGGCCCCTCACTCTCGGTGAAGTGCACGTACACGTCGGAGCCGACGGATTCGCGAACGTCCACGGTGACGGTGCAGACGGGGCCCGCGCCGTGGTCGTCGACGAGGGCGGCGTCCTCGAAGTCCTCGGGGCGGATGCCCATGATGACCTCGCGCGGCGCGTTGGCCCGTTCCAGGGCGCGGCGCTTGCAGTCGTCGAGGGGGAGGTCGCCGAGTGAGGTGCGCACGGTGTTCTGTTCCAGCGTGGCGGCGAGGAAGTTCATGCCGGGCGAGCCGATGAAGCCGGCGACGAAGAGGTTCACGGGTGCGTCGTAGAGGTGTTGTGGCGAGCCGACCTGCTGGACGATGCCGGAGCGCATGACGACCACGCGGTCGCCGAGGGTCATCGCCTCGACCTGGTCGTGAGTGACGTAGACGGTGGTGGTGCCCAGGCGTCGCTGGAGGGCGGCGATCTGGGTGCGCATCTGGACGCGGAGTTTGGCGTCGAGGTTGGACAGCGGTTCGTCCATCAGGAACGCCTTGGGGTCGCGGACGATGGCGCGGCCCATCGCGACCCGCTGGCGTTGGCCGCCGGAGAGGTTGGCGGGTCGGCGGTCGAGGTGCTGGGTCAGGTCGAGGATGCGGGCGGCCTCCTCGACCTTGGCGGCGATGGTGGCCTTGTCGACCTTGGCGAGGCGCAGCGCGAAGCCCATGTTGGCGCGGACGGTCATGTGGGGGTAGAGGGCGTAGCTCTGGAAGACCATGGCGATGTCGCGGTCCTTGGGGGCGCGGTCGTTGACGATCTGTCCGCCGATGCTGAGGGTGCCTTCGGTGATGTCCTCGAGTCCGGCGATCATGTTGAGGGTGGTGGACTTGCCGCAGCCGGAGGGGCCGACGAGGATGACGAATTCGCCGTCGGCGATGGTGAGGTTGAAGTCTTTGACGGCGAGTGCGCCGTCGGGGTAGCGCTTGGTGATGCCGTCGAGGACGATCTCGGCCACGGTTCGCCTTCCTGGTCCGCCTGGTGCGGCGGTCTCAACCTTTGACTGCGCCGGCGGTGAGGCCGGCGACGATGCGGCGTTGGAACAGCAGGACGAAGATCACGATCGGGATGGTGATGACCACCGCGGCGGCGGCGATGGATCCGGTCGGCTGCTGGAACTGGGAGCTGCCGGTGAAGAAGGCGATGGCCGCCGGCACGGTCCTGGCCGAGGTGGTCGAGGTCAGCGAGATGGCGAACAGGAAGTCGTTCCAGCAGAAGATGAAGACGAGGATGCCGGTGGTGAACACTCCTGGGGCGGCCAGCGGTGCGATGACCAGCCGGAAGGCCTGCCAGGGTGTGGCGCCGTCCACCCTGGCCGCCTTCTCCAGGTCCCACGCGATCTCGCGGAAGAACGCCGAGAGGGTGTAGATCGCCAGCGGCAGCGAGAACGTCGTGTACGGGATGATCAGGCCGGTCCAGGTGTCGAAGAGGCCGAGCAGGCGCTCGATGTTGAACAGCGGCGAGACCAGGGAGATCGGCGGGAACATGGCGATCAGCAGGGAGACGCCGATCAGCGGCCGCTTGCCGGGGAACCGCAGGCGGGCCACCGCGTAGGCGGCCATGGTGCCCAGCACGACGGCGATGGTGGTGGCGATCGCCGAGATGCCGATCGAGTTGACCAGGGCGCGGGTGAACTCCGAGGTCTGGAAGATGCCCCGGTAGTTCTCCCAGGTCCACTCGCGCGGGATGAAGTCGCCGTCGCCGAGGGTGCTCGGGTCCTTGAAGGAGAGGGCGACGATCCACCACACCGGGAACAGCGCGTACAGCACCACGATCAGGTTGGCGACGCCCCAGCTGGTCAGGGTGCGGGTGCGGCTGCTCATCGGCGCTCCGGTTCGCCACCCGGCGCGGCGGCGCCGAAGACCTTGATGAAGACGAAGGCGATGACCGCCACGCAGAGGAAGGTCAGCACCGAGATCGCCGACCCGATGCCCAGGTTCAGGGCGGTGAACAGGTTGTCGTAGCCGAGGATCGACACCGAGCCGGTGCCGTTGGAGCCGCCGGTCAGCACGTAGATGTCGTCGAAGACGCGGAAGGCGTCCAGGGTGCGGAACAGCAGGGCGACCAGGATCGCCGGCTTCATCAACGGCAGCACCACCAGACGCAGCCGTTGCCAGAACGTCGCACCGTCCACCATTGCCGCCCGGACGGTCTCCTCGGGCACCAGCGCGAGGCCCGCGAGCAGCAGCAGGGCCATGAACGGCGTGGTCTTCCACACCTCGGCCAGGATGATCAGGCCGATGGCCTGCCACTGGTCGGTCAGCGGGGCGCTGCCCTGCGGCAGGAGCGCGGCGAGGTAACCGACACCGGGTGTCCAGGCGTACTGCCAGGAGTAGGCGGCGACCACGGTGACGATGCCGTACGGGATCAGCACCGCGGTACGGACGGTACCGCGGCCGAACACCGCGCGGTGCATCACCAGGGCGAGCGCCATGCCGAGCACCAGCTCGATCGCCACCGACACCAGGGTGATCAGCACGGTCACCCACAGCGCCTGCCACCAGAACGGCGAGCTGAGCACCGCGACGTAGTTGGACAGCCCCACCCAGTGCGCCTGCTGCGGGAACCGCAGGTCGTAGCGCTGCAGCGACAGGTGGATCGCGTACGCGATCGGGTAGGCGGTGACGGCCAGCATCACGATCGCCGCGGGCGCGCACAGCAGCAGGCCCAGCCGACGCTCCTGGCGGGCGCCCTCGAAGAGCTTCGCGGTCTTCTTCCCGGCCGGGTCGCCGAGTGAGGTGGCAGGTGTCACGGGATCAGTCCCTTGGAGCCGAGGGCGTCCTCGATCTGCCCGCGCAGGTCCGCCACGGTGCTCTCCGGACGGATGTCGGCGGGCGGCGAGAGGGTGTGCGTGATGGCGATGGACACGTTCTGATAGGCAGGGGTCTGCGGCCGCACGCTCGCGTTGTCCAGCGCGGCCAGCACGTCCGCGGCGAACGGGTAGCTCTCGGTGAGCTCGGCCGCCTGGTACAGGCTGCGCAGCGACGGTGGCAGGCCGCCCTTCAGCGCGTTGGTCAGCTGGTTCTCGCGGTCCCGCAGGCACAGGGTGGCCTCGAACGCGAGGTCCGGGTGCCGGCCGTACGCGCCCACGGCCAGGTCGATCCCACCGATGGTGACGGTCGCCGGACGACCGGGCACCACCGACGGGTACGGCGCCCAGCGCAGGTGCTTGAACAATTCGGGCTGATTGGCCCTCATCGACGGGTAGACGAACGGGTAGTTGAGCTCGAAGGCGGCCGTCCCCGACTCCATCGCCAGCCGGTTCTGGTCCTCCATCTGGTTGGGCAGCGAGGGGTCGGCGGCCACCGACGTGGCGGTGTCGTGCATCACCCGCGCGGCCAGCACCGCGGGCGGACCGAGCGAGGGCGCCTGCGCGTCCGGGGTGAGGATCGAGCCGCCCGCACTGGTGACCAGAGTGTTGAACCACACCGTCAGGCCCTCGTACTGGGCCCCCTGGATCTCCACGTGATGCGGCTTGCCCTGCTTGGCCAACGCGTCCGCCTGGCCGAGCATCTCCGTCCACGTCCCCGGCGCGTTCGTCACCAGGTCGTCCCGGTACCAGAGCAGCTGCGTGTTGGAGTTGTACGGCGCCGCGAACAGGTGCCCCTGCCAGGTCGCGGTCCGCACTGCCGCCTCGAGGGTGTCCGAGGTGGCCTGCTTCTTCATCGTGCCGGTCCACTCGCGGATCCAGCCGGCCTCCGCGAACTCCGTCGGCCAGGTCACGTCCAGGCCGAGGATGTCCACGCCCGCGTCGTGCGCGGCCATCCGCCGCACCAGCTGCTGGCGCTGCCCGTCGGCGCCGCGTGGCAGCTTGTCGTACTTGATGGTGTACCGGCCACCGGACTGACGGCTGCAGCGGTCGGCCGCCTGCTGGAGCGCACCCGAATCGTCCGGGAAGTTGTACCAGTTCAACGTGGCCGGCCCGCCAGGCCCACTGCTTCCACAGCCCGCCAGGCCCGACGCGAGCACGAACAGGCCCGCGGCGGCGGTCAGCCGCCGTGAGCGGGATCCGCGGATACCGGGCATCGCTCTCCCGACATGGAGATGGACGGACCCGCCGACGGTAGCCGGGCGTGGATTCGGCGCCGAACGCGCCGCGCCGTCGACCGTCCCACCGGGCGTCAGGTGCCGCCGGACCGGGTCCGGCGGCACCCGCCGCTGCCCGGCCGGGCCGGAGTGGGCGGCCTCACGGCGCGGACCGGAGCAGCGGGCGCGGGGACGGCGGCGACGCCGCGCCGGTTCCCGCTCAGCGGTGGTGGACCTCCAGGAAGGTGCGGACGGCCGACTCGAGGGCGCCCTCGATCCAGGCCGGCTTGAGGCTGGTGTGCTCGCCGGCGAAGTGGACGCGGCCCTCCGGGGTCCGGGTGGCCGGGTGGAGCTCGTGCAGCTGACCGGGGGTGACGATGGCGGCCTCACCGAGGGCGTACCGGGCGCGCGCCCAGGACTGGGTGGCGCCGACTCCGGTGAACTCCCTCCGCACACGCGGCCCCATGAGCCGCTCCAGGTCGTCGAGGGCGAAGGCGTATCGCTCGCCCGGGGTGAGCGAGTCCCAGCGCGCCGCGTCGTCCGACCAGGTGTACGAGGCGAGCACCACGCCCCCCGAGGAGCCCTCCGGCGCGTGCGAGGGGAAGTAGGTGAAGCGGCTGGGGCTGTCGCTGACGCAGCCGCCGCCGGTGAAGCCGTCCAGGCCTTCCTCCCAGAACCGGCGGTGGAACTCGAGCAGGACCTTGGTGGCCGAGTCGTAGTGCAGCTCCGCGACGGCCCGGCGCTTGGGGTAGGACATCAGGGGCTCGATCCGGCAGAACCGCAGCGCGCTGAACGGGAGGGTGACGATCGCGTAGTCGCCCTCGAAGGTCTCGGTGGGAGCGGCGGGAGCGCCGTCGCAGGAGTCCTCGTCGCCGCTCTCCGCGACCGTCTCGATGGTGACCTTGCCGGCGTCCTGCACCAGGCGGGTCATCCGGTGACCGAGGCGCAGGTCGTCCCGGAGCGGGGCGGCCAGCGCGTCGGTGAGCGTGGCGGTGCCGCCCTCCAGTTCCCAGTAGCGGTTGGTCGGACTGATCACCGCGTGGTCGATCAGGGTGGGGATCAACGAGTAGTGCAGCCGGGAGGTGAGGTTCTCCAGGGTGCCGGCGGCCTGGACGGACGCCGGGTCCCAGCCGGCGTCCTCGCGCAGGAAGCGGCGGGTGGAGTGGTAGCCATAGGTGGAGAAGATGTGGGTCCAGGCGTCCAGCCGGTGGCGGATGTCGCCGTCCCGGACCGAGACCTGCTCGAACGCCTTGTCGAGGGCACTGGCGGTGGTGGAGTCGAACCGGGCGCCGAAGGAGCGGTTGACCATGGTCGGCGACTGGGCGTACGCGGCGCGGGTGGTCCGGGTGCCGTTGACGGAGATCAGACTGCGGAAGCAGGCCGCGGGCGGGGTGAACGTCCGGTCCGGGCCGTTGCTCCAGGTCTCCCCCGTGAACGAGCGGTACGTCACCGGCGGAACGGCGCCGGTCGGGCCGGCGCCCGGCGCGATGTCGGCGTTGTAGAACAGGCGCCGCTTCAGGCCGAGCTTGTCGGCGAGCGCCAGGACGAGCGGGTGGAAGTCGGGCAGGCGCATGGCGCCGGCCTCCGCGTGCAGCCGGGGGTCGGCGAAGATACCGCGGAAGGTCTTGATCCGCCCGCCGACCCGGTTGGCGTTGGCCTCGATGACGGTCACCTCGTGACCGGCCTGCTTGAGCAGCGTCGCAATGGTCAGCCCGGCGACGCCCGCACCCACCACCAGCACCCGCTTCCGGTCGGTGCGGGGCGGCAGGTGGCCGTCGATCAGGATGCGCAGGTATTCGAGGGTCAGGTCGGTCTGCTCGTCCGCACCGACCATGAGCATCTCGCGGGCCAGCGCGCGGCTGACCGCCTCGTCGGCCACCGGGCCGACGCTCGGCGCGTACGCGGGCACCGTGGCCGCCGCGGCCCGGGCGCCGAGGCCGACCGCCGCCACGGCGGCCGACCCGAGGAGGGCACGCCTCCCCAGCCGGGGCTGCCCGAGGGCGGCGCTCGACTCGCCGGACCGGCTCACAGTGGGCTGACTCACGTTCTCTCCTGACGAAGGCAGTTGGGACACCGTCCAAGCAACGCCCGACCACCGCACTGCGCAACGCCGATCTCCCGAAGATCACCCGCACCGGTCACGTCCAACACCGTTGCGTTCAACGGCGGGTGGGGGTGCGACCACGCACATCGGCCTGAGCTCGGAGCCGTCGATCCGGTTCCCGGGTGATCGCTTCGTGTCGGCGGACGCGGCGGACTCCCCGACGGCGGTCGGTTGGCCTGGCTCCGGTCCACATGTCGGGATTCGGTGACGGTCGGTCAACCGGGCCGGGATCACGGTCGGCCGTGCGATGGTGATCTGCGGACGTCGATGCCGCTTCCGGCCGGCGTGGTGGTGGAGGACGTGGTCGATGCCGGCCGCGTGGTTCGGATGGTCGGCCGGGTGGCCGGTGATCGGGCCGGGTGCCCCGGGTGCGGCACGTGGTCGGTGCGGGTGCAGGACCGGTACCGGCGGCGGCCGGCGGACACAGCCGCGGGCGGATCGAGGGACTCACCTACCGGTACGGCCGCTGCAGCGTGCTGCAGCGGCCGTACCGGCGGCGATCCGGGGCACCGTGGGTTACGGCTTGAGTCCGTCGAAGGCGATGCCCAGGTGCCGGGGGCCGCGCAGGACCGCGTTCCGGCGGTACGGGGGCGGGTCCTCGACCAGGCGGGGGTCGTCGAGCCGGCGCACCAGCTCGGTCAGCGCGATCTGCGCCTCCAGCCGGGCGAGGGGGGAGCCGAAGCAGTTGTGGATGCCGCTGCTGAATCCCAGGTGCTGGTTGTCGGGCCGGTCGGGGATGAACCGGTCGGGGTCGACGAAGCGCTGGGGGTCCCGGTTGCCGGAGGCGAGCACCAGCCAGATCGAAGCGCCCTTGGGGATGGTGGTCCCCGCGATGTCGATGTCGGTCAGCGTGGTCTTCTGGGGCAGCAGGTGCACCGGCGGTTCGAAGCGCAGCAGTTCCTCCACCAGCGGGACGATCAGGTCCTGGTCCTCACGGAGCCGCTTCAGGACGTCGGGGTTGCGCAGCAGGGTGAGCATGCCGTTGGTGATGAGGTTGACCGTGGTCTCGTGGCCGGCGATCAGCAGCAGGATCGAGGTGCTGACGATCTCCACCAGCGACATCCGGTCGTCCGGTCCCGGTCCGGTGGCCATCGCGGAGAGCATGTCGTCGCGGGGCGAGCGGCGGCGGTCCTCGATCAGCTCGGCGAGGTAGGCGGCGAGGTCGGTCTGCGCCTGCCGGACGGCCTGTTTCTGTGCCTCGCGTTCCTCGGCCGAGCCGCGGACCGGGTCGACGCTGGCGGCGATCGTGTCGGCCCATCCGTGGAAGCGGGGTTCGTCCTCGCGGGGAATCCCCAGCAGGCGGCAGATCACCGTGACCGGGAAGGGATAGGAGAAGTCGTCGACCAGGTCGATCCGGTCCCGGTCCCCGAAGCCGTCGATCAGCTCGGACACGATCTCGCCGAGCTCGCCGCGCATCTCGTACACGCGCCGCGGGGTGTGCGGCGGCCCGAACGGCCGCATCGCGAGTCGGCGCAGCCGGTCGTGCTCGGGTGGGTCGAGCCTGATGAAGGCAGGGGGGAGGTCGGGGTTGTCCTCCCGGCCGAGGAGCTTGGCGGCCTCGGGGTTCAGGTTGCGCAGATCGGAGCTGACCCGGGGGTCGTGGAGCAGGCTGTGGATCTCCCAGTACGTGCTGACCAGGTAGGGGCCGTCCTCGTCCCGTACCACCGGGGTCTTGCGGAGCTCGGCGTACAGCGGGTAGGGGTCGGCGCGGTTGGCGTAGTCGGTGATCTGGCGCAGGAGCGCGACCGACGTCATGGCGGTTTCCTTCCGGGTTCGTCGGCCGAGGGCCGTCCGTGCTGGAGGGCTCGGTCAGGCGCGTACAGGGGTGAACGTGAGGCGCTGGTCGGTCGGCGAGTGGCCGCTGATGGTGACGGTCGGCCCGTGGGTCGGGAGCGAGGGGTCGGGGAACCGGGCCGGCACGGGCCGCATTCCCTCGGGGCGCCGGTCGACGGTGGGGTACTCGGGCGGGAAGGGGGCGGCCTGTTCGATCTGGCGCTGGTAGAACTCCAGCCATTTCGCCTGGTCGAAGGTGACGGCGGCGATCATGCGGCCCTGGTAGCCGTAGACCGCGGTGAAACGGCGGTCGGCCGGTGAGCCCTGGGTGACGATGATCTCGTCGGCCATGGGCGGCACGCCGACGGACTTGATGTTGACGCCGAACTGGGCGGACCAGAAGTACGGCGTCCACACGTGCGGGCGGCGGTCCGCGCTGGCACTGATCATGTTGTGGGCCGCGACCTCGGCTTGCGCCACCGCGTTGCCCCAGTGCTCCAGGGAGAGGAACTGGTAGCCGAACAGGGGGTGGGGGGAGCGTGCGACATCGCCGGCGACGAAGATGTCGTCGGTGACGATGCCCCGTACGTCGAAGGCCCGGCAGCCGGCGTCGCAGGCGATGCCGCGCGGGCCGGCGCCCAGGCCCGAGCCGGCGAGCCACTCGGTGTTGCGCGTCGCGCCCAGGCAGACGACCGCCACCTCGACCTCGACATTGCCGCCGTCGGAGAAGTGCGCACGCCTGAGCCGCCCGGCGGAGTCCCCCTCCAGCCCGGTCACCGTCACACCGCACCGCAGGTCCACGCCGTGCTCGCGCTGCAGCTGGGCGGCCACCTCGCCGACCACGCCGCCGAGCGCACCCACCAGGGGCGCCGCGCCGCGCTCCGCGACGGTCACCTCCAGCCCCCGCTCCCGGCAGGCGGAGGCGATCTCCGAGCCGGTGAACCCCGCACCGATCACCAGCACCCGGCGCGGCCCGGCGCCCAGGCGGCGGTGCAAGCGGGTGGCGTCGTCGCTGGTGCGCAGCAGGAAGACCCCGTCCAGCTCGGCCTCCAGCTCGTGCACCCAGGGCCGGGCGCGAACCCCTGTCGTGATCAGCAGCCGGTCGTACTCCACCGAGTCGCCGTCGGCCAGGCGTACCACTTTGGCCGCCGGGTCCAGTCCGGTGGCCGCGACCCCGAGCCGCCACCGCGCGTCCAGCGCCCGGCGCCGGGGCAGCAGCGTGCCGTCGGCGGGCACCCGGCCGAGCAGCACCTGCTTGGACAGCGGCGGCCGGTCGTACGGCTCGTAGGGCTCGTCACCGATCATGGTCAGCGTGCCGGTGAAACCCTCCTCGCGGAGCGTCTCGGCGGCCCGAAGACCGGCCAGGGAGGCCCCCACGATGACGATGCGCCCCTCCCTCCTGAGCTTCTCCAGGAAACCGTCAACCGACATGGGGGACCCCCGCTTTCTCGCCGGCCGGTGCTGCGTCCAGGCACTCCACGGTGATGGCCTTGACGGGGCATGCCTGCGCGGCCCGCAGTGCGTGCTCCCGCTGGGCGTCGTCGGGCATGGGGTCGTACATCAAAGCCTCGTCACCGTGCATGGTGAACACGTCCGGCGCCAGGAACGCGCACTGCGCGTACCCCTGGCACCGGTTGAGATCAACGACAAGCCTCATCATGCCTCCGTTCCATCGGCGACCTGGCCAATGAGGTGCGGGACGCCCTGCCTACCGGGGCAGCTCGCACCAGCGGTCATACCAGCTGCGCTCCGGACCGCGTCCCGGCGACCGCAGCCCCTGCGCCGACGGCCTGACGGATATCCCCCTGACGGACCAGCGGCGCCGCACGCTTCGGCGCGGTTCCCTCCTGAGAGTCAGGGCAGGGTCCAGAAGCGGGTCGTGACGAGGTAGAAGGCGATGACCCAGAACGCGGTCACCCCGGCGACGATGCCGAGACCGATGCGGTTGGTCCTCGCCGGCGGCTCGCCCGGTGAGGGTCGAAGCCACCGCTTGAGCAGCGGGTTCACGTAGTAGGGCATCGTCAGGAAGCTCATGGTGAAGCTCGACAGCAGGTTGCCCACCAGCAGTCCGATCCAGAGCGGCATCTTCAGCGGTGACAGGGCGAGCGTCAGCAGCACGACGGTCGGGTACAGGCCGACCCACACCGCGATGGCGGTTTTGGTTTCCGACGGCGGCGGCGTCTGCTTGCCGTTCTCCTCGAAGGCGAACCAGCTGCCGAACGAGTCATCGATCGTCCGAAGTTTGAACTCACTGAACTTCTTGCCCTCGGCGAGGATCTTCCGCCGCGTGCCTGACGTCAGCCAGGCGTCGAGGTGCTCGGCGCTGTCGAACCGGTACAGCGTGGTCCACTCGTCCTGAAGCCCCTCGATCGGGCGGAAGAGCTCCGTACCGCGAAAGCCCTCGAATGTCCGCTCCTCCTGACTCATGCGCTGCTGCCAGTCGAGGAACTCGTCGACGTGGTCGGGGTGGACGCGGTGGGCGACCACGACGGTCACGAGCGGATCCGGTGCCTGCACGCCGCCTCTGACGACCTGCTGGGTTCCCGGGCCGTCGATGTACCTGCTGCCGGCGTCGAGCAGGTTCTGCCTGGTCGCGCTGTTGATCCATGCCTGCAGATGGGCTATCGAGTCGAACCGGTAGACGACGACCCAGTCGGGTTGCAGGGACGTCGGCGGGGAGACCTCCGCGCCGAGGTAGCCGGCGTAGTCGGCGGCGGCGGCGTTGACGTCCTGCTGCCACGCCTCGTACTCGCGCTCCAGCCCCGGCCGGACCTTCAGACCGATGATGGCCGTTGCCCCGGCGTCCCCGTCCCCGTCCCCGTCCCCGTCCCCGGGATTCACGGCGTTCATCTCGGTCCGGGCGCCGTCGACACCGGCCTGGCTTCGTTCAGCCGACTGTAGATCCGTTCCGGGGTCAGCGGCAGCGCGCGGTAGCGGACGCCCGTGGCGTCGTGGAGCGCGCTCGCCAACGCGGGGGCCACCGGATTGATACAGCACTCGGCGATCCCCTTCGAGCGCATCGGCCCGACCGAGTCCGAGGACGCCACCAGGAGCACGTCGGTGCGGGGGATGTCGGCGTAGGTGGGGATGCGGTAGTTGCGGAGGTTCGGGTTGACCATGACGCCGTTCGCGTCGATCTGGTGATTCTCGGTCAGCGCGAAGCCGATTCCCTGGGCGACGCCGCCCTCCACCTGTCCCCGGACCTGTACGGGGTTGATGACGTCGCCGGCGTCGGTGGCCTGCACGCTGTAGAGGATGCGGATCTCGCCCGTCACCCGGTGGACGGCGATGCGGAAGCCCTGCGTGTTGGAGGTGACGCTTCGCGGGGAGCCGTAGGCCTTGCGGGCGGCGGTGAAGCGGATTCCGCGCGCGCGGGCCAGGGCGACGAGGTCCGCCAACGACACGTGCTGCTCGCCGCAGAGGACGCCGTCGTCGTTCATCGAGCACATCACGACGTGGACGCCCGTGTGGGCGGCGGCGAACTCCAGGATCCGGTCCCGCACCGCGTTGGCCGCACGGAGGACGGCGTTGCCCGCCACGAAGAGTCCCGCGCTCGCGAAGGCGCCGGTGTCGAATCCCGTGCGGTCGGTGTCGGACTGCACCAGGCGGATCCGCTCCGGCGTCGTGCCCAACTGGCCGGCCGCGATCTGGATGTGGGCGGTGGGGGTGCCCTGGCCGAACTCGACCGTCCCGACGGCCAGCTCGTACACCAGGTCGTCCCCGAGCGTGACCCAGGCCTCCGAGATGTGCTCGGTCGGGGGCGCGGTCTCGTGCAGGGAACTCGCCACGCCGGCCCCGACGAGCCAGTCGGGCCCCGGTGACGGCTCGTGAGCCGTGCGGGCCATCGCGGCGTCCACCAGGTCGATGCACTTGGCGAGTCCGTCCTCGCTGAACGTCACGTCGTCGGGTCCGTCGTGCATGGCGACGAGCGGATCGCCCGGTCGGACGATGTTGCGGCGCCGCAGTTCGAGCGGGTCGAGGTGCAGGGCACGGGCCAGTTCGTCCATCGCCGATTCCACGGCGAACGCCGGCTGTGTCATCCCGTATCCGCGCAGTGCCCCGCTCGGAACGGTGTTCGTGTAGACGGCGTAGGCGTCGTACTTCTTGTTGGGGCAGCGGTAGATCATGACGGCGCTGCCTCCCCCGTACAGCGTCTCACCGCCGTGGTTGCCGTAGGCGCCGGTGTTCGACACGTTGCGGACCTGGAACGCCGTCAGCGTTCCGTCCGCCTTCGCGCCGAGCTTGACCGTCAGCGTCATCGGATGCCGGGGCGAGGCCGTGGTGAACTCCTCCTCGCGGGTGTACTCGAAGCAGACGGGCCGCCCGGTGTCCAGCGTGGCGAGCGCGGCCAGGTCCTCCGAGAACACCTCCTGTTTGCCGCCGAAGGCGCCGCCCACGCGCTTGCAGAACACGCGTAGTTGGTCCGGCCGCAGCGCGAACAGGTAGGCGAGTTTGACCTTGGCGATCGACGGCGACTGCGAACTGGTACGGACGTTCAGGCGGCCGTCCTCCATCCAGGCGATCGAGCCGTGGGTCTCCAGGTGCGCTTGCTGCACGCGCGGGGAGGAGTACGTGCCCTCGTGGATCACGTCGGCGTCGGCGAATCCGGCGTCGACGTCACCGATGTGCGAATGGAGCTCCAGCAGGATGTTGTGGACCGGATCCCGGACGAAGGGGTCGTCCGTGCCGTGCAGCTGCGGCGCCCCCTCGGCCATCGCCTCCTCGGGGTCGAACACGGCCGGCATGACGTCGTAGTCGACGACGACCCTCCGGCAGCCTTCCTCCGCCGCCCCGACGGTGTCGGCCAGGACGGCCACGACACGCTGGCCGACGAAGCGCACCGTGTCGTCGAGGATGAAGGTGTCGTCCGGATCGACGAGATGATCGGTGTGGATCGCCGTGGTGAAGCGCTTGCGCGGCACGTCCTCCCAGGTGTAGACCCGGCGCACGCCGGGAACCGCGAGTGCGGCGGTCTTGTCGATCGAGACGATCCGGGCGTGCGCGTGCGGTGAGTGCAACACCTTGAGGTGCAGCATGCCGTCGAGGTGGACGTCCATGGTGAACTCGGCGCGGCCGGTCACCACATCGTCGGCCGCCGGTGTGCCGACACTCCTCCCCACGGCCTTCCCCGGGGCCGCCGTCTCCACGCCGGTGACGCCCCGCACGGCGTCCTCGATCGCCCGGTAGCCGGTGCAGCGGCAGAGGTTTCCCTTCAACGCCCGGGGCAGGTCGTCCTTCTGAGCCTCGGTGAGCGCCGCCGACGTCATGATCATCCCAGCCGTGCAGAAGCCGCACTGGAATCCCGGGGCGTCACGGAACTGTCGTTGCATCGGATGCAGGTCACCCGGTGATCCGAGGCCTTCGATCGTCGTCACCTCGTGACCGTCCGCGCGGAACGCGGGGGTGATGCAGCTGTGCACCGGATCGCCGTCCAGCCACACCGTGCACGCGCCACAATCGCCCGCGTCGCACCCCTTCTTGACGCCGAAGTGACCGATCGAACGGAGGAAGGTGCGTAGGCACTGACCGGGCTCCGGCTCCTCGTCGAAGCTCCTGCCGTTCACGATGAACGTCATGCCGGGCCCCCAGCCACGAGTTCGTGACGGATCTCTTCGGTGAAGTGCTTGGTCAGGTGGCGCCGGTGTTCGGGGGTCCCGTTCGGATCGGCGAACCAGACGTCGGCGGGGATGACGTCGATGCTGTGCTGAAGGGTCCGCGCGTCGGGCATGCTGTCGAAGACGATCCGCACCGGCCGCGTGGTACCGGCGGTGACGGTGAGCAGCAGGTCGTTCGTCCCGGGCGTCTGGGTGCCGATGAGGAAGACCGTCGAACGGCCGAGGTGGGTCAGCGTGAAGCGGCGGTGCACGGTGCGTTTGCGCAGGGCGCTCGCCGGAATCCTGATGCGGCGCAGGAGTTCGCCGGGTGCGAGGATGTTGCGGTTGTCACCGGTCACGAAGTCGAGGGCGTCGACGACGCGGGTCGACCCGTCGGGAGCCCACAGCTCGTACCCTGCCTCGAGGGCGACCGTCAGGGTGATCATCGGGCCGGCGGGCAACGACAGGCAGATGTTGCCGCCGACGGTCGCCGCGTTCCACACCTTGAACGAGGACAGGAACGCCTCGCAGCCCGTGGCGAAGAGGGTGCCCGCGGTCCAGTCACGCGGCGGCTCGAAGGCATACAGGTCGCGGATGGTGCAGGTCGCACCGATCTCCAGGCCCGTGTCGCTCGGAACGAGCGGATCCCAGCCGAGGGACGCCAGGTCGATCAGGCGGCGCAGGCTCGGCTGCTCGGTGGAGAACAGGAACGTGCCGCCCGCGAGCCAGGCATCGCCTTCACGCCAGCCCAGCCCGGGCCGATCGGGCGGGCGCCGGACGACTTCGGTGATGGTGTTGAGGTCCATGGGAACCGTTCTCCCTCACGACGACCACCGTGCGGCGGACCGCCCACCGAATCACCGTCGGGCCGCAACGGTCGCACCGCCGGAGGAGGAACCTCGGCGGGCGCTCGGAATTCGTCTCAAGCGTATAGCCGGACGAGCCGGGCCCGCCAAGTCAGGACCTCGGCGTGACGTCGAGCCGTCGGGGTCCGTGCGTGGTGCCGGCCGTGCATCGGCGGTCGGAGGCGCGGTGCCCTGTCAGGCCCGGTTCCTCCGTCCGCTTTCGATCTGCGTGCGGTTTTCGGGCTTGCCCGTCTCGGTCACGGATTGTGATCGCGGCGCGATGGTGCGGGGCTGGTGTCGTGTGGCCATACGGCGCTCAGCACGCGGTTCGGCCAGTCGCCGGGGATGCCGGCGACGGTGACGTATTGGCCGTAGAAGGAGCCGATGAGCATGCTGGTGAGCGCGTCGAGGTCGGCGGAGTCCGGGAGGTCGCCGGCCGCCAGTGCTTGCCGGAGCAGCGCCCGCCGCGGCTCGACGATGCGGGTCCTGAAGAGGTGGAGCAGTTCGGGGTGGCGTCCCTCTTCGGCGAGCAGTGAGCCGAGGACGGCCAGCGCGGGGACGGCCCGCAGGTTGCTGTGGAAGTTTTCGAGGATCGCCAGGGCGTGGGCGCGGGGGGTCGGGGCGTCGGCGGGCGCTTCCTCGACCCGTAGCGAGCCGATCACCACGGCGACCAGCTCCGCCTTGTTCCGGTACCGGCGTCGGAGGCTGGGCACGGTGGTGCCTGCGGCGGCGGCCACGGATTCCAGCGACATGCGGGCGTAGCCGAGCTCGCCGAGCTGGCGGGCGGCGGCCGACAGGATCGCTCGGTCCAGGGCCGGGTTTCTCGGCCGTCCGGCCTTCACCTGTGGAGTGTTCATTGGATTATGATGTGGCATCGGAACGTAATTCATCGAGGGTGGGGGATCACCATGACCGAGTCACTGCCTGCGACTGCACACGTCCGCCTCTCGCCTGGCACTTTCGACCCGAGCCGGTTCGAAGAGGTCGACGCCATGAACACGAAGACCTCGGAGTACCTGATCCCGGCCGTCAAGCGGCTGCCGGGGCTCATCCACTTTTACGCGGGCGTCTCGCCGGACGGGTCGATGACGCACGTCAGCGTCTGGGACTCCAGCGAGCATGCGGCGCAGTTGGACCACCTGAAGGAGATGCAGGTCGTCGCACGCGGGGAGATGGAGGCGGTCGGCGTGACGTTCCACCCGAAAGCCACCTACCCGATCACCTGGACCATCTGACCTGATACGGCAAGCCAGGATCACCCTGCGGGCCGTCCCGGCGAGATCCGGTCGGACACTCGCCTGGCGGCCGACTCGGCTTCCTCCCGCTGGAACCGCTGCTGCTTCGTCGTGGTCGCCGGGTCGTGGAGCGACCTCGGCTCACCCGGCTCCGGACACGCCGGATCACCACCGCGGAACCCGCAGTCCGCCTCCAACGCGTGACCCGGCCGAAGACGCGGCAACTCGGTCTCGGCTGCGCGCGGCCCGGGCGGCCGGGGGGTGCACCGGTTGCCGCCACCCGGCACACGGCCCAGATTGGCAGGGACACCGCCTGCGCGTTCGCCCCTTTCTCGGCAGCCGCTCGGCGGGTCGGCCGACGGGACGGCGCGGAGAGGTGCGGCGATGAGCACGGTGGAGGAGTCGATCGACGTGGACGTGCCCGTCCGCGTCGTCTACGACCAGTGGGCGACCTTCGAGGACTTCCCGAAGTTCATGGACGGCGTGGAGGAGGTCAGGCAGCTGGACGACCGCCGTGCCCACTGGCGGACCAGGATCGCCGGGCTGTCCCGGGAGTTCGAGACCGAGGTCGTCGAGCGGGTACCCGGCGAGCGGGTCGCCTGGCGCACCACCGGCGAGAGCGTGAAGCACACCGGCACGGTCGACTTCGAGCCGCTCGGCGCGACCCGGACCCGGGTGAGGATGACCATGGTCTTCCAGCCCACCGGCCTGGCCGAGAAGGCCGCCGACAAACTGGGCGTGCTCGGCCTCCAGGTACGCGGCGACCTGCGCCGCTTCAAGCGGTTCGTCGAGGACCTCGCCGCCGGGACCGGCCCCCGGCCGTCGCCGGAGGGCAGCTGACGGCGGCGGGGAATCCCCTCCGCCGGGACCGGGCCGGCGACTGCCCGTGAAATCGTGTGGCCCGGGATGCGCCCGTGGCGTTAGCCTCGGAGGCATGGACGTCATGGACCGATGCATCACCGCAGCCGCGCGAGCGACCAGCTCGCCGGTTGCCGCCGCCTGACGTACGTTCTTCTCCCCCGGCGACCGGAAACGGTCCGCCGGTGGTGGTTTCGAGGCGTTCCCTCCTCGGTTCCGTTGATCGCGTGGACTCGTTGTCCGGTGCCTCCCCCTGGCACACACGCGAAGGAGCCACCCTCATGAACACCGACCAGCTCGTCCGTACCTTCATCGAGTACTTCGAGGAGCGCGGCCACCGCCGGATCACCGGCTCGACCCTGCTGCCCCCGCCCGGCGACCCGGTGCTGTTCACCACCTCGGGCATGCACCCCCTCACGCCCTATCTGGAGGGGCACCCGCACCCGCTCGGCAGGCGGCTGGTCAACGTGCAGCGTTGCCTGCGCACCACGGACCTCGACGAGGTGGGCGACCGCACCCACCTCACCGTCTTCGAGATGCTCGGCACCTGGTCGCTCGGCGACTACGAGGGCCCGCAGAGCCTCGACTGGGGCTACGGACTGCTCACCGACGGGTTCGGCGTCGATCCCGGCCTGCTCCACGTCACCGTCTTCGGCGGGGACGACCAGGTCGGCCCGGACACCGCCTCCCTGGAGCTGTGGCAGGACCGCGGCGTGCCGGTCGAGCTCGCCGTCGAGGACAACTGGTGGTCCAACGGACCGACCGGCCCCTGCGGCCCCGACTCGGAGATCTTCCTGTGGACCGGCGACACCCCGCCGGAGTCGACGCCCACCCGGGACGACCGCTGGGTCGAGGTGTGGAACCACGTGATGATGCGCCACCGGCGGCTCGACGACGGTTCGCTCGTCCCGCTCCCGCAGCGCAACATCGACACCGGCCTCGGCCTGGAACGGCTCTCCTCGCTGCTGCAGGGCCGGTCGTCGGTCTTCGAATGCGACGTCTTCGACCCGTGGCGCCGCCTCGTCCCGGCCCTGTGGCAGCTGGACGAACCGTCACTGCGCCTGGTCTGCGACCACCTGCGCTCGGCCATCGTCGTCATCGGCGACGGCGTGCACCCGTCCAACACCGGCCGTGGCTACGTGCTGCGCCGCCTGGTGCGCCGGGTACTCACCGTGCTCCGCCGGGACGACCCGCAGCGCGGACTCGGCGACGTACCGGTCGAGTTGGTCCGGCACACCCTGGACCACTTCCGCCAGGACGTGGACCCGCAGTCCGTGCGCCAGGTGCTGCTCGACGAGGAGCGCCGGTTCGGCCGCCTGCTGGAGCGCGGCCGGCAGGTGCTGTCCCGTCCTCGATTCCGCGGCCCGCTCAGCGAGGACGACCTCCACTACCTCCACGACACCCACGGCCTGCCGCGCGACCTCGTCCTGAACCTGCGGACGCGGTGACGGGCCGTCCTTCGACAGCCTGAGCACCGGGGGGCCGCGCTCACGAGCACTCCCGGAAGCCGGCTCGGCCGGGGCGGGCGGCGACCGGGATCGGGGGGGTGTCGGCGGTCAGGGCCTGGCCTGTGTGAAGCGGCCGCCGAGGTAGCGGTGCTCCGGGTCGTCTGCGGGCAGTTCGCCGAGTTTCGTGATCAGGTCGGTGGCGAAGATCTCGGCGTAGTCCTGTGGTTGGTAGCCGAGCGCGCGGGCGGAGGCGAGGTCCCACCAGGCGCGGGTGTTGGCGGAGATGCCGTAGGCCACGGTGTGGCCGGCCACCGGCCCGGTGAGCGCTGCGTGCACGAGGCGGGCGCAGTCGCCGGGGCTGAGCCAGGTGGCGAGCATCCGGATGCTGCGGGGTTCGGCGGCGAAGGAGCCGATGCGCAGGGAGACGGTCTCGATTCCGTGCCGGTCGGCGTACAGCGAGGCGAGGTTCTCGCCGAAGCATTGGGAGAGCCCGTAGTAGGTGTCGGGCCGTGAGGAGGATCTGGCGGGGCCGGTTCACCATCTGGTGCGTTTCCATGGTTCCTCGCGGGCTCATCGAACTGGCGGGTCGGATTCGGCGAGGTGCGACGATACTTGACGGAACACCAGGGTTCTTTTCAGTGTCCGCAGTTCGCGCTTCCCGGCCCGCCTCCCGACCTGCCGCCACGTGCAACCAGGCCGGCCGGTCCGGCCATGACGGTGGCACCGGCCCGGCTTGAGGCCGGCGCCACCGTCTCCGGGCGACTCCTGGTGGGGCAGGCTGCCCGGATCGACCCGGGGAGGGTCAGATCGACTCAAGCCACCAGCCCTGGTTGCTCCAGCCGTTGCTGTCCCAGAGCTGGACCTTGGTGCCGTTGGCACCGATCGTGTTCAGGTCCGCGTCCAGCACGCGACCGTTGTAGCCGTTGACCCATCCGTAACTGGCCGCGTTCCAGCGCTGGTTGCTCCAGCCGTCGTAGTCCCAGAGCTGGACCTTGGTGCCGTTGGCACCGATCGTGTTCAGGTCCGCGTCCAGGTACCGGCCGCTGTAGTTGTTCTGGATGTAGTCGACGTTGCCGTCGGTCCACAGGGTCCAGTTCTGGTTGTTCCAGCCGTTGCAGTCCCAGAGCTGGACCTTGGTGCCGTTGGCACCGATCGTGTTCAGGTCCGCGTCCAGGCACTTGCCGTTGTAGTTGCTGTGAATCCGGTACTGGCCCACGTAGTTCAACGCCCCCGCGGCGCGGACCGTCGCGGACTTCGCGCTCGTACCGGTCGCCCGGCCGGCGAACGCGCCGCCATCGGCAGCCGAAGCCGACCCGATGCCCGCGCCGAGGGCGGCTGTGACCAGAGCCAGGATTCCGAGGCCGGTGCAGATCTGCTTGCGCATGAACTCTCCTCGCAGAATGAGTGAGCGGACGGGGCACGTGCACGATCCGGAAGCATGTCGACCGGAGGACCGGTCCTGCGGGTGTCCGTCCGTTGGAGGTTCACGGCGCTGACCCTGCCGGACCGCAACCGGGTCGATCCGGTGCTGGGCTCCGTTGCGCTTGCCGTGTCAGCCGACCGGCTGACACGGCCATCCTCACCGCAGTGGGACGCCTGCGGCTACGACGTTGACCCGACGTTCGCCCGACACTGACGCCCGGTCGGTGCGCCACGGGGAACGTGTTCTCCAGCGCGGCGGGCGACCGTGTCCGGCGCCTCCACCGTGGGGACATCAACGTCTGACGGCCCGCCCCGGACCGACGGCGGCCCGCCGCGTGCAGGGACACTGCACGCGGCGGGCCGTCGGGTGTGCGGGGTTGTGGGCCGTGGGTCAGCGCACGGTCACGGTGAACACGGGAGAGGCGGTGTTCCCGCTGATGATGCGCAGCTCGTTCAGGCCCTTGATGCCGAGCTTCACGCCGAGGGAGTAGGAGCCGTTGCGGGTCGTGTGCACGGAGGCCGGCAGGGTGACCCACGTGCCGTGCTGCTTCTGCTGCAGGGTCACCGTGCTTCCGGCCTTGAGGCCGGTGGTGGTGCCGGTGACACGGAACAGCTGCCAGGCCTGGACGGACGTGACCGACGGCTTGGCGGTGATGCCGGCGGACGCGGCGGGGACGGCGGAGGCCGCCGGGGCGGATGCGACGGAGACGGCCGGGGCGGGGACGGCCGGGGCGGCCGCCATGGCGGTGCCCGCCGCCCCGAGGACGAGCGCGCTGAGGGCGGCGACGGCGGCCAGGCGCAGGGAGTTCCGCTTGGAGACGATCACGGGTGCACCCCTTTCAGGGGGAGGTGGTCGTTCGGCCCGAAGACGCGGTCGGCGCGATTCGGGCACTGTCATCCGGTGGGACGCCTCACTCGAAGCCACCGGTTGCGCACGGAACGTCACTGTCATGTAACAGTCGGGAAGGCGCCCGGGGTGACGGTCGGCGGTGCGGGCCAGACGCCTGACACGACTTCGCCGTCGCCGTGGACGGGTCAGCGGGCCGTACGCGGGAGGAGGAGGCAGGCGCCGGCGGCCAGGGTGGCGGTCGCGGTGATGGTGAGCCACAGGCCGGGGCCGCCGTGCAGGGACTGGAGCAGGTGGGTACCGAGGCCTGCACCGAGGGGCGAGCCGACGGCCCCCGCCAGGCCGAGGAGGCCGAGGGCGCGGCCGGTCCTGCGGCGTGGGGCGGTGGTGACGGCCAGTTCGTCCAGGCTCGGTCCGATCAGCATCTCGGCGAGGGTGGCCGGCACCGTGAACACCAGCAGCGACAGCCATCCGGCGTGCGGCAGCAGGGCGAGGTAGGCCAGGGCGAAGGCCGCGAACCCGGTGGCGAGCAGGGTGCGGGGCGGCAGGTGTCCGAGGAAGCGACGCAGCAGCGTGTACTGGCACAGCAGGACGAGGGCACCGTTGAGGGTGAAGACCACCGAGACGGCCGCGGTGCTGCCGGTGAGGGCCTTGGCGGTGAGCGGGATCACCGAGTTGAGCTGGCTGTAGATCGCCCAGTAGGCGACTGCGGCCGCGAAGAGGACGGCCGCCCCGCGTCGGTCGGAGCCTGGGGCGGGCGCGGGCTCCGGCTGCCGGTCCGCGCCGTGCGGGGGCCGGGGCGCGGCCGGTTCACCCTTGGCGAGGAAGGTCGGGTGGAAGCCGAGGACGAGGTGGGAGAGGACGGCGGCGCCGAGGATGGCGTCGAAGCCGAACGGGTAGGCGACGGCGCCGAGGGCCGGTCCGAGCACCACACCGACGTTGCCGAAGGTGGAGCGAAGCGCGAGCATCCCGCGGGTGTCGTCGTGCGCCGCGGCCTCGGTGACCAGCCGGGCTTTGACGGAGAGCACCAGCAGTGAGCCGCCGATGCCGACGGCCGCGATGCCGGGCACCAGGGCCGGTCCTCCGGCGGCGATCAGCAGGTAGCCGGCGATGCGGCAGGCGAAGCCGGCGGTGGTGGTGGCGCGGGCGCCGACGCGGTCCACGAGGAGGCCGGACACCACCGAGAAGCCCTGCCCGCACAGCGAGAGCAGCCCGATCAGTAACCCGACGCGCCCCACCGGGGTGCCGGCGGCGCTCAGGTGCAGGGCGAGCAGGGGCAGGAACATGAACGTGGTGACGCCGGTGGCCAGGACGGTGGTGAGCAGGGCCCGTCCGGTGGTGGAGGTACGTGACCAGGTGGAGGGGCGCGGGCGGGCCTGGGACGGGGTGGCGGTGGCGGCGGACACGGAACTCCGTTACTGTCGTTTCCTGTTTTGACGGTCACGACCATGATGAAAGGATGCGTGACTGGTCAAGTGGATTTCGACAGTCACAACACCGCGATGGTGCAGGGCGCGGCGGACCTGGTGAACCTCGCGACCCCGGGCCTGTCCCGGACCCGCCCCTACCAGCCCCCGCCGGGGGCCGAACTGACCGCGCGGACGAATGCCGCCCTGCACGCGGCCCACCGCCACGCCACCCCGCTCGACGACGCCGCGGCGGCACGCCTGGCGGCCCTCGCCCCGCGCCTGCGGGCCGTCTTCGAGCACCTCGCGGCCGACGACCAGGACCGCGCGGTCAAGGCCGCGAACGCCCTGCTGGCACAGCTGCGCCCGGTCCCGGTCCTGGAACGGCACCGCGACGAACCCTGGCACCTCTACTTCCGCAGCACCGCCGGCGACGAGGCCTCCGACTGGGCCGCCCGCCTCGCCCTGGGCCTCGCCACCGCCCTGGGCAGCCGGTTCGCCTCCCGCCTCGGCCTGTGCTCCGCCCCCGCCTGCGACCGCGTCTACGTCGACGTCTCGCGCAACGGCACCCGCCGCTTCTGCTCCACCGCCTGCCAGAACCGCGTCAAGACCGCCGCCCACCGCGCCCGCGCCCAGGGCGCCTGACACTCCGGAGGCGTCCGGCCGAAGGCGCCCGACCGGCCCCCGCCGACCGGCAGCCGGGCTTGTCGACATCGGCTGACGGCCGGCCGGCATGACCGCGCCCCAGAGGGACCGACCCTCCGGGGCGCGTTGCCGTTCGCGGGCGCTACGCCGAGTGGCCACGCTGGCGGTGGTAGTGGCGGGCGGCGCGGGCACGGTTGCCGCAGCCGGGTCTCCAGCTGGCGATCGCGCACATCGTGAGCCACCCTCGCCTAGCCGAAGTCGTGGACGAGTTGGACAACGATCAGGACAAGCTCACGCATGCGAACGAGGATCCGAGCAAGTACCTCGGCGAGAAGGGGCTCCAAGTACCGTCCGAGTGGACCGTGAAGTTCATCAAGAAGAGCCCTCTCACCATTCAGGTCTGCGTGAACAGCCACTGCGGGCAGGTGTCCATCGGCATCTTCAAGTAGCGCCACACCACATCGTGGTATCGGCGCGCTCACCCGTTTGGCTCCTTGCTCGGCATCGCATGTGGCCGTTGAGGCGGCCGGGCCACACCGTCGGGCCGGTGATCGTCGACTGGAAGCAACCGGTCAACCCTGTCGTTGACCGGTTGCTTCGTTTTTCATCACGTCCGCCGACTCATACTCGGAAGCTCTCGATGTCCGAAGTCGTGCTCGTGAAGCCGCTGGTCGATATGACCCTCACCTGAACCTGGGTTCCCGGGGAGAACTGGGTGCGGTCGACCGTGATCGCGGGATTCTTCAGGCCAACCCCGATGGTCTGCCATGGAGGCACTGACAACGCCCGCCCAAGCGCTGACGCAGAGAACTCCGCCGCTTCGCGGCGCCGGGCATGCGCGGTGCGGAAGAGGCAGGACCCCACGTTCTGCTCACAGGCCGGGTACCTGGAAGCCGTTCAGGTACCAGAAGGGGGCGACGTACCAGATCAGGGCGATCGCCGTGACGAGGGTACCGCCGGCCAGAGGGAGTGCCCATCCGGGCCAGCGGCGGTGCCGGACCACGATGACCTTGGCGACGAAGGCCCCGTAGAGGAAGCAGCCGATGAGCGAGTGCAGCGCCACACGGGTGTCGGTGAATTGGACACCGTAGGCGGCGATGCAGTGCCGGGCGATGGGCAGGGAGAGGAGGAAGGCGGTCAGACCGATGAGGCGGTGCGTGGTGTGGACCGCGTGCGGTGCGGCTCGCAGTGCGGGCAGGCGGCCGTAGATCCACAGGGCGAGGAGTAGCTGGATCAGCGCCAGGCCCAGGAGCGCGGATCCCAGTTGGGCTTTCAGCAGTTGTGCGTCCCTGCCGCGGTTCCCGAAGAGGCTGGTCTCGTAGTCGGGGGTGTGTGCCCGGCCGTACCAGAAGAGGCCGGCCGCCACCGCCACGGGCAGGAGAAGCCACAGGACGTCATAGAGCCGTCGGTGGCCGACGGGGGGAGCGAGGCCCTCCGCGTGCTCGGCCGCCGCCGCTCTCGATCTCACCACCGCCGTGAGCGAGGGCTGCCAGGCCACGACGATCAGCAGGGTGAGCGTCTCGGCGATGAGGCTGAGCAGGGCCTGCGGGGCGGGTTGCAGGCCGTTTTCGGAGAACCCGAACAATCCCGTGGTGCGGGATGCGACGAACCCGACGAGCGTACAGACGGCGATCGCGGCGGCGGCGATCCGCAGGAGCAGAGGTGCCGCCAACAACAGGAGTGCGGCCACCGCGAACGCGGTACTGGCCTGCAGCAGGAACAACGAGCCGATGACGCGGACGAGGCGATATCCGTCGATGTAGAGCTGAGCGTGGATGTACCCGCTCACCGCGAGCGTGGCGGCGAGCACCAGACGCAGCGCGAGGACGGTCAGGCTCCGGGTGCGCTCGGCATCCGCGGCGCCGCTCACCGACAGGGCGGCCCCGCGTCCTTGTTGGGAAACGGATAGCCGCGGGTCCAGGTCACCTTCGTGTCCGCCTTGACCGTCGGTCGGCCGGGCGCGGCGGTGTCGCCGGGCCTCGGACACCTGCCAGGACGCGAGGATCAGCAGGGTGAGCGTCTCGGCGATGAGGCTGAGCAGGGCCTGCGGGGCGGGTTGCAGGCCGTTTTCGGAGAACCCGAACAATCCCGTGGTGCGGGATGCGACGAACCCGACGAGCGTACAGACGGCGATCGCGGCGGCGGCGATCCGCAGGAGCAGAGGTGCCGCCAACAACAGGAGTGCGGCCACCGCGAACGCGGTACTGGCCTGCAGCAGGAACAACGAGCCGATGACGCGGACGAGGCGATATCCGTCGATGTAGAGCTGAGCGTGGATGTACCCGCTCACCGCGAGCGTGGCGGCGAGCACCAGACGCAGCGCGAGGACGGTCAGGCTCCGGGTGTTCATGCGAGCTTTTCGTCCTTGACGGCCAGTGTGTGGCTGCCCTGCCAGTAGTCGACGGTGCGGATGCCGAGTGCGTCCTTGAGGCGTCCGGCGGGCAGCACCTGCGGAAGTGGGGCGGGGCCCTGGCCGGGTTTGGGGAACGGGTAGCAGGTGGGGCGGGCCGAGTGGAAGGTGATGTTGCCCTCGGTCTTGCTGAACAGCTGGTGGACGTGCCCGTTGAGGCACGTGACGGAGGAGAAGCGGCGGAACATCGACAGCAGCTGCACCGCGTCGTCGGTGCCCCAGCCCCACGTCGGATACATCGCGAACAACGGGATGTGGCTGAAGATGACGATGGGGGTGTCCGACGACAGGCCGGCGATGTCCTTGCGCACGAAGTCGATCTGATCGTTGCCCAGGTGGCCGAGTTGCTCCAGGTGCAGCGTGTTGACCAGCGCGATGAAGTGCACACCGTGGGTGTCGAAGCTGTACCAGCCGTCGCCCAGGGTGTTCTGGCCGAAGGTCTGTCGGTAGGCGCGTGGTCCGTTGTCTCCGATCGAGTCGTGCTCGCCCGGCACGGTGAAGACCCGGTCCGTGTCCAGTTGCGACAGCATCTGCTTGACCTGGTCGAACTGGTCGGGGGTGGAGAGGTGCGTCAGGTCGCCGCTGTGCATGACGAAGTCGGGTCGGAACCCGAGGGAGTTGACCTGGTTGATCGCTGTGCCGAACGTCCCGGTGACGTCCATGTTGGCCGGGCCCTGGAAGCCGATGTGGCTGTCGGAGATCTGCACGAACCGCAGGTCCGCACTACTTGCCGGGGCCGCGTTCGCCGATCCCGGGATATGGCTGATCACCTCTCCCGCGACGACCGTCAGGACGACGGCACCACCGAACCAGGCGGAGTGCCGCATGAGCTGCCGGCGGGTCATGCCGTGCTCGCCGCCGCCGTTGGAGTCGTGTGTGTCCTCGGTCATGGGGTCACCTCCACGGTGGCGGTCATGTACGGGTGGATGGTGCAGTAGTAGGGGTAGGTGCCGGGTTGGGTGAACGTGTAGCTGTAGGTGTCGTTGGTGGCCAGGGCTGCCGACTGCAGTGGCCCGCCCGATCCCTCTTTGCTGGTGACGGTGTGGGCGTCGGGGTCGGTGTTGGTCCAGGTCACCTTCGTGCCCGCCTTGACCGTCAGCGTGGGCGGGGAGAACGCGAAGTTCTTGATCGTCACCGCGTTGGCGGCCGCTGGCGCGGACGGCTGGCCGCCGGCGGGTGAGGTCGAGGACGTGCTCGGTGGTGCGCTGACGGCGACCGTACCGCTCGTTCCGGAAGCGCCGGGAAATCCCGCCAGGGTCTGGCCGGGCCCGGGACTCAGCGCGCCGGCGGATTCGGGATGTGACGATCCGCCGCACGCGCTGAGCAGTCCGAGTGCTCCGGCAACGGCGACAGCGACCAGCCACACCGCACGCGACCGCCGGACCGGCGGAGAGGGGCTCGCATTCATGACCATCGTTCCTTCTGCGCGTCCCCGGCCGCACGGGCGGGTGCGATCCAGGAGCAGTCCGGGACCGGTCTTCTCAGCAGACAGACGACCGCGTCACACCCGCCGGAGGATGCCGGAAGGGGTGCAACCCGGTGGGTCACTTTATGTGAGCGGACAGCACATCCCCTGGAGCGAAACGAATTCCGCAGCGGAGTCTCACGGTTTCACCCCGGCGGCGGGCAGCGGGACGCCTCAAGCAGGTCAGGGCGTTCGGGCCGCTCACTGGGCCAAGAGAGCAGGTGACCATCCCACTACTTCGCGGCTGGTGTCCGGGCCAGGGCTCCGGGGCCGAATCGCAGGTCCATCCGCTGTTCGACGGTGTCGAGGCCGAACTTGTGGGCGGGGCGGGAGAGGGTGAGCTCGAAGCCGGCCTTCGCGTAGAGGTGGTGAGCGGCGTCGAGGCCGGTGACCGTCCAGAGCAGTACGCCTTCGTAGGAGCGGGCGCGGGCCTCGTCCAGGGCGGTGTCCAGCAGTCGTCGGCCCAGGCCCTGGCCGCGGACGTCCGGGTCGAGGATCACCCAGCGCAGCTGGCCCCAGCCGGGGCGTTCCTCGGCGCGGACGAGGCCGACGGCGCCGACCACCCGGCCGGCGAGTTCGGCGACCCACAGGCGGCCGGGGGCCGGGGCGCCCTCGCGGATGCGGGCCAGCACCAACTCGGCCATGCCGGCGGCGACGTAGGCCTCCATGGTGGCGTCCATGCCGTACTCGCGGGTGTAGAGGACGCCGTGCAGAGCGGCGACGGCGCCGAGGTCGCCGGGGCGGTCGGCCTCGCGGATGGTCGCGATTGCGGGTGCGGTGGCGGCCACGGCGGCATCCCCTTCCACTGAAACACTCGTTTCAGTGGAACGATAGACCACGTGTCCACTCCCGCCAACGCAGCCTCCCGCCCGTCGCCGCGCCGCGAGGAGATCCTCGCCGCGACCGTCCGCTACGTCGCCGAGCACAACGTGTCCGACCTCTCGCTGCGCCCGCTGGCGGCACGGATCGGCTCCAGCCCGCGCGTGCTGCTGTACCTGTTCGGGTCGAAGGAGCAGCTGGTCCGGGAGGTCCTGGCGGTCGGACGGGCCGAGCAGTTGGCGCTGCTGGAGCGGTGCGAGGTCGAGGGCGGCAGCGCCCGCGAGACCCTCGAACTGCTCTGGGAGTGGCTGACGAGGCCCGAACGCCGGGGCGCGCTGCGGCTGTTCTTCGAGGGATACGTCCGCGCCTTCGACCGCCGCGTGCCCTGGCTGGACTTCGGCACCGCCTCGCTGGAGGAGTGGCTGCCGCCGCTGGAACGCGTCCTCGACGGCACCGGGGCGAACGCCACCGTGGTGCTCGCCGTCCTGCGCGGCCTGCTGCTGGACCTCCTCGCCGACGGCAACGACGGCGACGGCGACGGCGAGGATGACGACGACGGCAGCGGCGGCTGCCACGCCGGGCGGGTGCACACCGCCTGGCGCGACTTCCTCGACGCCACGCTTCCCTGAGGTCCGGGCCTGCGGCCGTTCCCGGCTGCGCGGCGTCGGACCATCCGGGCCGTCGTGGGGTTCACGGGCCCGGCGGGCTCCCCAAGTGGGCGCCCTTCGGGTTCAGCGGGCGCTGCCGAGGTTCCGGTCGTGCTCGGCGCCTTCGAGCATGAGGGTGGTCTCCTCGAGGCGGCGGAAGCGGCCGTCGGGGGCGAACTCGGCGAAGAGGTAGACCTCCATGCGGACGGTGGAGCCGTCGGTCTTGGCGACGGTCATGGTGTGGCGGTCGGCGTAGCGGTCGCCGTCGACGAGTTCGTCGTGGACCTCGACCGAGCCGCCGGCCACGACCGTGCGCAGGTGGGCGATGTGGGCCAGGAACTCCTGGCGGTCGGCCCACTGGCCGTCGGTGCGCTGGCGGTAGTCGGGGGCGAAGTGCCGGTCGGCGGCCTCGTGGAGGTCGAGTCCGGGGGTGAGGAGCAGGTCGGTGAGGGCGGCGCTGACGTCGGTGCGGTGCATGGGGTTCCTCCGGTGAACGGGTAGGCGGAGCGAAAAGATGCGTGCCTTAAGCACGCATCTCACAGTACAGGAAAAGCGTGCTCGGCGCACGCTAATCTGAAGGGGTGACGAACCCGACGGGACACGAGATCGCCGAGGCCCTGGGGCTGCTGCTGCGGCGCAGCACCCGCGCCGGCCTGCACGCCCGGCTCGTCGACGGCCTCGGCGAGGCCGTCGACGAGCTCACCTATCCGGTGCTCAGCAGCCTGGCCCGCACCGGCCCGTGCAGCGCCGCCGACCTCGGCCGCGAGGCCGGGCTGGACCGCACCACCGTGACCCGCCGCGCCGACCGGCTGGAGGAGGCCGGCCTGTTGCGGCGCGAGGCCGACCCCGGCGACCGGCGCGCCACCCTGCTCGTCCTCACCGACGCCGGGCAGGACGTGGTGCGGGCCACCCGGGAGCGCCTGGCGGCCCGCATCGAGGGCTCCCTCGCGTCCTGGCCGGCGGCGGACGCCCGGGCCTTCGCCCGGCTGCTGCGGTTGTTCGTCGAGGAGGGGCCCTTCCGGGCGTAGGAAGGGAGGCCGGCACCCGCAAGGGGTGCCGGCACCCGCCGGGCACGGCACCGCCGGCGCGCCGGCGGCCGCCGCCCGGTCAGCCCCGCCGGCCCTCGGCGAGCCGGGCCTCGGCGAGCCGGGCCGGGGCGGCGCCGAGCCACCAGGTGGGGTCGGCGCTGCCGTCGGTGGTGCGGCCGTCGCGGTGGACGTAGTGCCGCACGTCCCGTCCGGGGTCGGCGAACTCTCCGGCGAGGGCCCGCTCCAGCCACTCCGCCCCGAACCGGAACACCTCGGCCGCCACTCCCCCGAGCGGGTGGAACTCGTCCTCGTAAACCCGCAGTTCCTTCGGCGCCCGGATGCGCTCGAAGCTCTCCAGCGCCTGGCCGAGGTCGGTGAGCTCGTCGAACTCGCCGATCCCGTACAGCACCGGGCAGTCGATGTCGGCCACCAGGTCGCCCAGCGGCATCCGGTGGGCCAGGTCGCGGTCGAAGACCTCCTCGTCGGCGTACCCGGCCATGTACATGTAGTTGTTCTTGAAGGTCGGCTGGGCGCGCTCGAAGATCGTCGCGAAGTCCCCCGTGACGGCCTCGAAGGCGGCGAGCGCGGCCAGGCGGCGGTCGGTGGCGGCCGCCCGGGAGCCCCAGTAGCCGCTCATCGAGATGCCGAACATGCCGATCCGGTCTGCGTCGACCCCCGGGAGCGCGGCCAGGTGGTCGAGGTAACGGCCGATCGCCCGCTCGTAGTTGGCGAGGTCGACGGTCAGCCCGCCGGCGCGGCTCTCGCCCTGGCCCGGCCCCTCGATGGACAGCGCGACCATCCCGCGCGAGGTGTAGTAGCGCTCGGCCGCCCAGATGTAGTCCTCCTTGATCATGTCCATTCCCGGGCCGAGGATGACGGCCGGCGCGTTCTCGACCCGCCCGGCCGGCAGGTGCAGCAGGGCGAAGATCCGCGAACCCTCGAAGTCCAGCACCACCCGCCGCACCCGGCCGTCACGCAGTGCGCCCAGGCGCTCCACGCAGTGGTCGGCGCGCTCGCGCATGGCCGCCTTGCGCGGGTCGGCGGCGTCGAAGAGCGAGTACTGCGCCCGGCCCCACATCACCGCCGCCCTCAGGTAGAGGTCGGCGGCGGTCTGCGCGAACCCGCCGCGCTCGTGGTGGGCGGCGCGCTCCTCGGCCTGTCCGGCCACCGTCGCCCACGCCTTGGGCAGCATCGCACCGCTCCTGACCAGCGCGAAGACCTTCGCGAAGTCGGTGTGGTCGTGGCCGAGCTGCTCCATGGTCCCGACGGCCTCGGGGTGCAGCGCGTCGAAGCCGCCCTGGGCGAGGGCGATGTCCAGGACCCAGCTCTGGCCGGTCGAACGGGTGGTCATGGGGGTCTCCTTCCGAGGTCCTTTGAGCTAAGTACTTAATGAATAAGTACTTAGTCATTAAGTACTGAGGCTAGGCTGCTGTCAACCCGCCGAGGAGGACCGACCATGGCCGAGCCGCCACCCACCGCCGACCGCGCCCAGGCGCTCGACCGCCTGGCCCGCGCCGCCTACCGCCTCAGCGCCGCCGACGCCCGGCTGCGCGGACGCGCCACCCGCACCCCGGGCGCCCTCTCCCTCACCCACGCCCGGGCCCTGCGCACCCTGGCCGAACAGGGCCCCCTCACCATCAGTCAGCTCGCCGCCGGCACCGAGACCACCGGCGCCGCCACCACCCAGCTGGTGAACGGCCTGGTGACGGCCGGCTACGTCACCCGCACCCGCCAACCCGAGGACAAGCGCTCCGTCCTGGTCGCCCTCACCGACGTCGGCCGGGCCCGGCACGACCAGCGCCAGCGGGCGCTGACCGAGGCCCTGCACACCGACTTGGGTGACTACGACGACGATGCCCTCGACCGGGCCGTCGAGGTGCTGCACCGACTGTCCGCCGTCTACGACCGACTGTGAGGACGGCCACCGGCCCTGCCTGACGGCACCTCGGCGGGAGCCGTCGGCCGGCAGTCCTCCGGCCGCCCGACGATTCGCCCGCGCGGGGACGGGGTGCCCGCCGCGACCGTCCGGAGCCGACCCGCGCCGGGGACGACGGACCGCGCCCGCACCGCCGGGCGGTGCGGGCGTAGGGCGTCGGCCGCTCCCCCGCTGCCACCGCGGTGCGCGGATGCCGGCAAAGGGTCAGCCGGGCGGGGCGAGGATCCGGTCGACGACGGCGGGGAAGGTGGGGGCCAGCCAGGTCGGGGCGGCGGTGCGCAGCCGGGCCTCGGGGTGGAGGCCGTAGGTGACGGCGATGGAGGGCATGCCGGCGGCGTTCGCCATGTGGAGGTCGTTGACGGTGTCGCCGACCATGACCGCCTCGGCGGGCCGGTGGCCGAGTTCGGCGGTGATCAGCAGGCCCGCGTCGGGGGCGGGTTTGGGGTGGGGGACGGCGTCGGCGCCGACCACCATGGCGAAGTGGTCGCGCAGGCCGGCCGCGGTCAGCAGGGCCTCGGCGCCGGCGGTGAGCATGTTGGTGGCCACCGCGAGGGTGCGGCCGTGGGAGCGCAGGCGGGCCAGACCCCGCGCGACTCCGGGGTAGAGCAGCGCGGGGGCCCGGGGCACGATCCGTTCGCGGTAGAGCGTCAGGTAGGTGCGCACCGCGGTGGTGACGGTCTCGGTGTCGGCGGGCGCGTCGAGGAGTTGCGCGAAGGCCTCGGTCAGGGGACGGCCGATGGTGGCGCGGATCGCCTCGGGGGTGGTGCCGTGGACGCCGAGGGCGGCGAGGGTGGCGGTGCTGGTGTCGACGACGGTGGAGGCGGTGTCCAGCAGGGTGCCGTCGAGGTCGAACAGGGCCAGGCCGGTCACGACTCGGGGGGCGCGCTGGCGCGTGGGACCCAGCCGTTGTCGGCGCCGGTGCGGATCAGGGTCTCGGCGTAGCGCCACAGGTCGGCGGAGGAGTCGCCGATGACGGACTTGCGGGCCAGGACGTCGGCGTCGGTGACCCCGGGGGTGCGCCAGGTTCCGCCGCGGTTGCCGTAGTTGAGCAGCAGCGGCTGTAGGCGGTCCATCGCCTTGGCGAACCGGGCCTCGGCGCTGGTGCGTTCCTCGAACTCGTCCCAGATCGCGCGGAAGTGGTCGCGCTGGTCGTCGGGGAGGATCGCGAACAGCTTGTCGGCGGCGCGGCGTTCGCGTTCCTCCTGGTCGGCGGCGGCCGCGGAGTCGTAGAGGAAGGTGTCCCCGGCGTAGATCTCGACCAGGTCGTGCAGGATGACCATGGCGAGGGCCTTGACCGGGTCGACCGGCTCCTCCGCGTACTCGGCGAGGACGAGGGTCATCAGGGCGAGGTGCCAGGAGTGTTCGGCGTCGTTCTCGCGCCGATCGGCGGCCAGCAGCGGGCTCTGCCGGAAGACGTTCTTGAGCTGGTCGACCTCGATGATGAACTCGATCTGGCGGCGCAGCCGTTCGGGGGTGGTGTCGGGCTGTCGCACGGACGCGGCGAACTTCGGGGTCCGGTCGTCATGGGGCATGGGGCCTCCCGGTGGCGTGTGTTGACGGTGTGTCAGGACTTGAGGTGTCAGAACTGGAGGTACTGGAGGAGGATACTGGCGGCGAGTACCAGGGTGGTCGCCCACAGCGCCGGGTGGAGGGGTCTTCGGCCGGCGGCGCGGAGCAGGGCGCTGGTGGCGAAGGCGGCGGCCATGGCCTGGTCGATGGCCAGGGTGGCGACGGTGACGGCGGCCGCGACGGCGGTTGTGGCCAGGGTGAGGTGCTCGCCGCGGGCGGGGCGCAGTGCGGTGAGCATCTTGATCGCGACGAAGACCAGGGCGCCGGCGGTGGCCTCGACGGGGACGTGGGCGAGGACCGGGGCGAAGAAGAGGCACAGGAGCAGCAGGAGTCCGGTGGTGACGGCCGAGAGGCCGCTGCGGGCGCCGGCGCGGATGCCGACGGCGCTCTCCACGAACGCCACGAAACTGGAGGAGCCGGTGGTGGAGCCGGCGATGGTGGCGCCGGCGTCGACCAGCAGAGCCTGGCGCATGCCGGGGACCTTCCCGGCCCGGTCCTGTAGGGGGGTGTGGGCGGTCAGGCCGACGATTTTGGCGATGCTGCCGAAGAAGTCCAGGGCGAAGAGCACCAGGATGACGCCCCAGGCGCCGGGGTCGGCGATCACCGTCAGGTCGAGGCGGAACAGGGCGGCGCCGCTGCCGTCGAGGCCGTGGCCGAGGTGGGCGACGCCGACGCCGCCGGCCGCGCAGACCAGGGCGGAGGCGAGGATGCCGGCCGGGACGGCCACGGCCTTGGCGCCGTAGCGGTCCAGGAGGAGCGCCGTGGCCAGGCCGGTGTAGAGGGCGATCGCGGGTGCGCCCGTCCAGTCGCCGGCGCCGGCGAGGTGTCCGCCGGAGGTGCGTACGACGTGGGCGATCTGCAGGCCGATCAGGCCGATGAACACCGCGACGGCGGCGGCGAGGGCCGAGCGCAGTTCGGTGGGGATGGCGTTGATGACGGCTTCGCGCACGCGCAGCAGGGAGACGACGAGCATGGCGACGCCGGACCAGAACACCATGCCGAGGGCCTGGGGCCAGGTGTAGGCGAGGGTGCCGACCACGGAGAAGGCGATGACGGAGTTCATCTCCATGCCGGGCGCCACGGCGAAGGGCAGGCGGGCCCACAGGCCCATGGCGATGGTGGCGAGGCCGCCGACGGCTGCGGTGGCGAGGAAGGCGGCGGTGCGCGGGATGCCGGCCTGGCCGAGGATGGCCGGGTTGACGATGACGATGTAGGACAGCGCCAGGAAGGTGGAGGCGCCGGCGAGGATCTCGCGGCGCCAGGTGGTGCCGCGGGCGCTGAGTTCGAAGTGGCGGTCGAGGGTGCCGGCCGGGCCGGTCGAGGGGGGTCTGGGTCTGCTCGGGCTGTCGGCGTCGGCGGGGGTCATGGCCTGGCGGCCTGGGGCGGGACGGTCGCGGCCACGGGGGCGATGGTGTCCCCGACGTCGCCGAGGACCAGCTCGCCGCCGTCGTCGGGGCTCACCGCGTAGAACTTGTGGTTCAGGACCCCGGATATGTGGCCGACGTGGAGGGTCAGCCGCAGGCCCAGCTGTTCGGCGTGCCGGGCTAGGGCGAGGGCGCCCTGGTGGGTGGAGTGGCAGGTGAAGACGTCGACGGTGGCGCCGGGTCGCAGGGCGAGCCGCATCATGGCCATCAGGGTGACGCCGCTGGCCACGACGCCGTCGATGATGACGACCTTCTCGGCCTGGGAGGGCAGCCATTCGTCGACGCCGACGATCAGTCCGTCGGCCAGCGGCATGCGTTTGGCCTGCGGGGTCCAGCGCCGGTGCTGGTCGGTGACGCCGAGGTGTTCGGCCAGGATGCGGCCCTCGCGTTCGGGGGCTATCACGACGGTGCCGGGTTCGGCGGCGCGCTGGGCGGCCTGGACGGGCAGCAGGGCGTAGATGTCGAGCAGGGCCCGTAAGTAGCGGGCGCGGTCGGCCTCCTGTTGGGCGGGGAGGTTGGCGATCTGGGCGATGGTCGCCATCTTGTCGGCGATGGCGGGGCGTTCGGCGGAGGCGACCCGTACGGTGTCGGGCAGCGGGCCGGCGCGGTGCAGTGCGGCCAGGGTCGGGGCGCTGAAGTGCACCAGGTGGCCGAAGTAGGTGTCGTAGTCCTTCTCGAAGCCGGACACCGTCTGCTGTACGTCGGTGGGGAGTTCGGCTCGGTTGAGCAGGTGGGAGCGGTTCATTGCTGTCCTCCGGCCCTGGTCTTTGAGGGGGTGGTGGGGTGCTGTTCGGTGGTGGGCGCGTGCCCGTCGCGTGCGAGGAGGGCGAGCGCCAGGGGTGCGGCCGCGGTGGCGACGGCGGCGGTGACGAGGAAGGTGCGGGTGAAGTCGGCGGTGGCGGGGTGTTCGCCGTGCAGCAGGACGAGGACGGCCAGGCCGATGGAGCCCCCGGTGTACTGCGCGGTGGTCACCAGGGCGCTGCCGGTGCTGTTGCTCTGCGGCGGCAGGTCGCGGGTGCCGGTGATGAACATGCCGGTGAAGGCCATGCCCTGGCCCAGGCCGCTGAGCAGCAGGCCGGGCAGGATGCCGGTGGCGTAGCCGCTGTGCAGGCCGACGGCCACGGCGAGGACGGCCAGTCCGGCGGCGCCGGTGACGAAGGCGGTCGCCAGCAGGCGGCTCAGCGGGATGCGGCCGGCCAGGCGGCCGGCGAGGGTGTTGCCGACGACGATGGTGGCGGCCAGCGGTAGGAAGGCGATGCCGGCGGCGAGGGCGCTGTAGTCGCGCACGTCCTGGAGGTAGAGGGTGACCAGGTAGAACTCGGCGCCGAAGCTGGCCATGTACAACGCGGCGACGACGCAGGCGACTTGGAGGGTGCGCACGCGCAGCAGGGAGCCGGGCACCAGCGGGCGGCGGCGGCGCTGGCTGTGGACGAGGAGGGCGCCGGCGGCGAGGGCCGTGACGATGGAGGTGGCCATGACCGGCGTGGACGGGTTGCTGCGGGAGAGTTCGGTGAAGGCCAGTACGACGGCGACGACGGTGGCGCAGGCGGAGAAGGTGGCCGAGGTGGCGACGGGGGTGTGGGTGCGTCCCTCGGTGGGGCCGAGGGCGCGGCCGGCGGCCAGCAGGCAGACCGCGGTGATGGGGAGGTTGATCCAGAAGATCCAGGGCCAGGAGGCGGCGGCGAGGATGCCGCCGCCGGCGGTGACGCCGAGGGCGAGGCCGACCGCTCCGGTGGTGCCCCAGACGCTGACGGCGCGGTCGCGGGCGGGGCCGGCCGGGTAGGCGGCGCTGAGCAGGCCGAGGGTGGCGGGCACGAGGAGGGCCGCGGCGACGCCCTGTCCGACGCGGGCGGCGATGAGCGGGGCGGCGGAGTCGGAGAGGGCGGCGCCGATCGAGGAGGCGGCGAACAGGAGTTGGGCGGCGAGGAAGATCCGGCCGGGGCCGAAGGCGTCGGCCAGCTGGCCGCCGAGTAACAGGCAGCCGGCGAAGAAGATGGCGTAGGCGCTGACGATCCACTGCAGGGCGATGGTGGAGAAGTGCAGGCTTCCCCCGATGTCGGGGAGCGCGACGTAGATGATGGAGAAGTCGAGCGCCACCAGCAGCTGAGCTCCGGCGAGTGCGGTGAGCAGGCGGGGGCCGGGGGTCAGTACGGGAGAAGCGTGCACGGCGGGTCAGCCTCCATGGGGTGTCATCGGGTCAGCCCAGAGCGGTGAGTGCCTTCATGAAGACGTCCCAGAACCGCTCGGTGTCCAGGTGGGTCGCCACCTTGGCGTTGGGGGTGCGTCCGGTGACACCGTACAGGTCGATCACGGTCGCGCCGCGGGTGAACTCCCCGCGCAGCTCGATGGAGACCGGGGCCTCGACGCATTCGACGAGGGTCGGGTCGAGGACGCGGGCGATGGCGACCGGGTCGTGCAGCGGGGCGTCGGGCAGGTCCCAGATCTGGTCGTAGGTGCTGGAGCGGAAGCCCAGCAGGGAGGCGGAGACCTTGCTGATGTGGGTGTCGACGTCGAGGATGCGCTGCATGACCTCGGCGGTGACGGGGGCCTGGTGGGTGACGTTGAGGCCGCAGTAGGTCATCGGGACGCCGCTGTGGAGGACTTCGTGGGCGGCTTCGGGGTCGACGAGGATGTTGTACTCGGCGTAGGGCTGGGTGTTGCCGCGGTGGGTGGCGCCGCCCATGCAGACGATCTCCTTGATCTTCGCCTTGTCCCCGGGGTGGCGGGCGAAGAGGCCGGCGATGTTGGTCTGCGGGCCGGTGACCACGAGGGTGATGGGCTCGGGGCTGTCGACGAGCAGGTCGTGGATGAGGTCGACGGCGTGGGCGGAGTGCAGCGGGACCTCGGGCTCGGGGAAGTCCCAGCCGTCCAGGCCGGTCTCGCCGTGGACGTCGTCGCCGATCAGCAGGCTGCCGGTGAGCGGCTTGGGGTAGCCGGCGGCGACGGGGATGTCGAAGGCCTTGGCGAGGGAGCACATGCGTCGGGCGTTCATCGCGGTCTTGTCGACGGTCTGGTTGCCGGCGCTGGTGGTGACGGCTTTGAGTTCGACGCGGGGGTCGCCGACGGCCAGCAGGATGGCCATGGCGTCGTCGTGGCCGGGGTCGCAGTCCAGGATGATGGGGGTGGGCACGGGGGCCTCCGGTTCAGGTCGTGGTGGTGAGGGTGCGGTAGAGGGAGAGGTGGTGGCGGCCCGCGGCGGCGAAGGACTGCCGCAGCCTCTCGGCCAGGGCCAGGTCGTCGGGGGTCGGTGTGTGGGCGGGTGCGCCCAGGGCGCGGCGCAGCGCGTCGGTCAGTGCCCGGGCGTCGCCGGCGGGCACGATGGTGGCGGCCGAGTAACCGGCCAGCAGCGCCGGCAGGTTGCCGGAGTCGCTGGCGATGACGCGGCGGTGGCAGATGACGGCCTGGGCGACGGAGAGCGAGAACGGCTCGCCGTGGGTGCCGCGGTCGATGGTCGGATGGACGATCACGTCGGCGGCGCGGATGGCGGACCAGCTCTGCTCGGGGCGGTAGTGGGTGAAGTGCACCCGGCCCTTGTCGCGCCAGGTCTCGGCGCGCTGCATCAGGGTGTCGGGGATGCCCGGCGGCCAGATCAGGTGCCGGGTGCCGGCGTGGACGAAGTGCAGGTCGGCGCCTTCGTCCAGCAGGGTCAGCGAGGCCTCCAGGCTGAGGTGGGAGCCCTTCCAGCGGGTCATCCGGCTGGGCTGGAGCACGGTGGGGCGGCCTGCGGTGGGCAGTGGGAAGGGTTCCTCGTCCAGGGGCAGTGCCAGGGGCAGGGTGACGGCCCGGGCGGCGGGGAGCTTGCGGTGGACCTCGCCGGCCACGAACGGGGAGTGGGCCGTGATCGTGCCGGGGAGGGTGGCGAGGAAGGCCCACTGCCCGGGGTCGTCGTCGATGTTGTGCAGGTCGAAGACGAACCGGCCCCGCCAGCCGCGGCCGTGCAGTAGGTCGACGAGGGCGGTGACCACGTCGGGCTTGTGCCACTGCGGGTTGTGCCAGTGGACGATGTCGGCGTCCTGGAGCCGGTCGGCGAGGTCGGCGTTGAGGTCCGGGGAGGACGGCGCGGCGATGTCCAGGGCCGGGTGGTGTGCGCAGCCCGGGGAGTCGGGAGTGCCGACGATCGCCGTCACCTCGCAGGGCAGCGGGGCGAGTTGGCCGACCAAGGCCTTGAGGTGGGTTTCGACGCCGCCGGTGACCGGCAGGCCGGTCCAGTGGAGGTGGACGATGCGCACCGTGCTCAGGCCTCCCCGTGCGGGAGGGCGTCCTCGGCCAGGCGGAATCCCATCGCGTACAGCGAGCGCGGGTAGGGGCCGTGGCGGCGCTGGCAGCGGGCGAGGTCGCGGAAGCGGTTGAAGGCCCCGCCGCGCGCGATGCGGTACTCGCCCATCCTCTTGTAGAGGTCGTCCTCCACCAACTGGCCGCCGGGGTAGGGGCGGTAGGTACTGCTGGTGTACTCCTCGACGTTGCCGGCCATGTCCAGGGCGCCGCACCAGGACCGGCCCTGCGGGTGGACGCCCACCGAGCTGGTCATCAGCAGCCCGGACTCCAGGGTGTTGGCGGCCTCGGTGCGCCAGGTGCCGCCCCAGGGGTAGCGCGGGCCCTCGGGTCCGCCGGCGGCGTACTCCCACTCCTGCTCGGTGGGCAGGCGGAAGTGGCGGCCGGTGTGTCGGCTCAGCCAGGCGGCGTACGCGTCGGCGCTGTCGGCGGTGACGGTGTGCACCGGGTGGTTGGCGGCGGACGGTGCGAAGCGTCCGTAACTCCAGTTGCTGGGGAGTTCGTTGTGGCCGGTGCTCTTGAGGAAGACGGCGTACTCGGCGTTGGTCACCGGGTAGACGGCGATCCGGAACCCGGCGAGCTCCACCGGGTGGCGCGGGCACTCCTTCTGCACCCAGGAGCGCTGTACGCCGAACTGCTCGGCGTCCCGGTGCAGTTCGTCGACCTCGCCGTCGGGGGTGCCGATCAGGGCCCGGCCGGCGGGCACGTCCACCATCGCGGGGTCGTCCCAGCGGATCCGCGGGTCGCCGGCCAGGGCGAGCACGGTGCCGGCCGCCAGGCGGTGTTCGAGGGCGAGGGAGGCGTCCTCGGCGGTGGCGGCCAGCTGGGCGGTGTCGCGCTCGCCGACCCGGTCGAAGAACTCCAGGCGCTCGGCCCGCGGTTCGACGTAGCCCTCGGGCAGGCCCATGGCGGCCCGGTCGGTCAGGGCGTTGATGTCGGCGTCGACCAGGTTGCTGTGCACGATGTGGGAAGTCACGGGCCCTCCTTGTCGGTGGGGTCTGGCTCCAGTACGACACGCACGTCCTCGCCGATCCGGCGCGCCCCGATGACGCGGAAGCCGGGTGCCTGGGCGCAGGTGGGGACGTCGAGTCCGCGCACCGCGGGCGCCCCGTCCGCGCCGAGCAGCCGGGGTGCGCTGTACCAGACGATCCGGTCGACGAGGCGCTCGGCCAGCAGGGAGCCGGCCAGGGTGGCGCCGCCTTCGACGAGCAGCGAGCGGATGCCCCGGTCGTGGAGCTCGGCCAGGGCGGTGGCCAGGAATCCCGGCCCCGGGTCGGCGGGGATCAGCTCGCACGTGCCGGGGGCGGTGCGCTCCGTCCGCCGCTGCGGTTCCTGCTCCCGGTCCGGCTGCCGGTCCGGTTCCTTGGCGGTGACGATCCAGGTGGGCGCGGCGCCGTCGGTGGCGAGCCGGGAGTCGGCCGGGGTGCGCAGTCGGCGGTCGAAGACGATCCGCACCGGCTGGCGCCGGCGCGCCCGCCCGGCCGGGTCGCGGGCGGTGAGCTGCGGGTCGTCGGCGAGGACGGTGGCGCTGCCGACGGCGATGGCGTCCACCCGGGTGCGCAGCAGGTGGGTGTCGCGCCGGGCGGGCACGCCGGTGATCCAGCGGCTGCTGCCGTCCCGGGCGGCGATGCGGCCGTCGAGGCTGGTGGCGAGTTTCAGTGTGACGTGGGGGCGGCGGTGGACCGCGGCGGCCAGCCAGGCGTGGTTGACCTCCGCGGCCCGGGCCGCCATGAGGCCCGGTCGCACCTCGACGCCGGCCGCGCGCAGCAGTTCGGCGCCCTCGTCGGCGAGGGTGGGGTCGGACACGGCGTAGACGACGTGCCGAATGCCGGCCTCGACCAGCGCGCGGGTGCACGGCCCGGTGCGGCCCTGGCGGCTGCACGGCTCCAGGGTGACCACCGCGGTGCCGCCGGCCGCCAGGGGGCCGGCGGTGCGCAGCGCGTGGATCTCGGCGTGCGGTCCCCCGGCCTTGCGGTGCCAGCCGCGGCCGACCTCGCGGCCCCGGCGGTCGAGGATCACGGCCCCGACCACCGGGTTGGGCGAGGTCAGGCCGAGGCCGCGCCGGGCCAGCGCGAGGGCGCGCCGCATCGCGGCCCGTTCCTCGGGCGAGAAGGCCTCGGGCGGGAGCGCCTCCGGTGGGGCGTGCGGGGTCACCGGGCCCCCTGGGCGGGGGTGGGTAAGGCGTGGTGGGGCAGGCCGAGTGCGCCGAGGTGGCCCATCCGCCGGTCCTTGACTTCGAGGTAGCCCTCGTTGAAGGGGGTGCGGAAGCCCCCGATCGGGACCCGGTCCTTGACCACGATGCCCTGGGCGGTGAGCTGTTCGACCTTCTCCGGGTTGTTGGTCATCAGCCGTACCCCGGAGACGCCGAGCTGGCGCAGGCAGTCGGCGGCCATCGTGAAGTCGCGCCCCTCGGCGGGCAGTCCGAGGGCGAGGTTGGCGCTGATGGTGTCGTGTCCGGCCGCCTGGAGGGCGTAGGCGCGGATCTTGTTCGCCAGGCCGATGCCCCGCCCTTCCTGGCGCAGCATGTAGACGAGGACGCCGTTGCGCGAGGCGATGATGGCGTCCACGGCGGCGGCCAGCTGGGGGCCGCAGTCGCATTTCTCGGAGCCGAGGACGTCCCCGGTGAAGCAGGCGCTGTGGATGCGCACGATGGGCGGGGCGTCGGATTCGCTGTGCGGGGCGATCGTGCGCAGGGTCACGACCTCCTCGGTGTCCTCCTGGCCGGCGGCGCCGATCCGTCCGAAGACGGTCAGCTGCATCAGGGTGGAGCCGACCGGCACGGGGGCGCTGGCCAGGCGCAGCAGGGCGTCGTCGGATGTCGCCCGGCTGGTTGTCGCTTCGTCGGTCGTCGTCATCGCGGGCCCCTACCGCTTCGAGTGCGCGATGGTGTCGGCGTCGATCTCGTACACGCGCCCGTCGTAGGAGGAGGCGAGGAAGCGGCCGGGGGCGCCGGCCGGGGCGAGCGAGGAGATGCCGGCGACGGTGGGCCGCTCGTCGGTCAGCCAGGTGGCGGTGTCCGGGTCGTGGACGGCGACGCGGCCGTGGTAGCCGCCGGTGGCGATGACGCCGGTGAAGGGGTCGACGGCGACGCACTTGATGCTGTTGCGGTGCGGGGTGGTGACCGCGGCCTGCTGTTCGCCGGAGGCGCTCCAGATCCGTAGCGTCAGGTCGCGGCCGACGCTGGCGAAGCGGCCGTCGGGCAGGGCGGCGGCGCCGTTGGCGATGCGGGCGTGGGCCTGCTCGTCGGCGGCGACGGGTTCCAGGGACGGCAGGGAGTGCCAGGCGGCGGCGCCGGTGGCGCAGACGCTGAACAGGACGTTGCCCTGGACGGCGATGCCCTTGATGGCGTTGTCGTGGATGCGGTGGGTGGCGGTCGGCTTCAGGCCGGTGCCGGTGTCGTCGCGCAGGACGAGGACCTCGCCGGTGTAGGTGCCGATGATCAGGGTGTCGCCGGCGCTGCCGCTGTGCACGGCGGCGCAGTTGAGCGGGGAGCGGTGCTGGTACAGGGCGGCGCCGGTGGTGGCGTCGAAGACGGTGCCGAGCTGGCCGCCGCTGACGACGGCGGTGCCGACCTGGGTGACGAAGTTGCAGCAGCTGCCGAGTTCGGCGGTGACCCGGCCGTCGCACCGTACCGTGCCGCTGTCGCCCACGGTGAAGCGGCCGGCGGTGGTCTGGGCGACGGCGTTGAGTCCGGGGGTCGGTTCGACGGCGGTGAGGTCCCAGCTGCCGTCCTTGCGGTCGAAGACGGCGTAGCTGGAGCCGAAGGTGCCGAAGACCCAGCGGGTGTCGTCGAGTTTGGCGCAGGAGCGCAGCCACACGTCGGCGGGCACCTCGCTGGTCAGCAGGTGGACGGGGTCGGCGCCGGGGGCCAGCTGCCACAGGCGCACGGTGCGGTCGTAGCTGGAGCTGAGCAGGACGCCGTTGTCGGCGTCCCAGGCCAGGCGCTTGATGCCGGCGTCGTGGACCTGGTGGCGCCGGGTGCCCCGGGGGTCGATCAGGATGAGTTCGCCCTCGTCGTTGCCGAGCGCGAAGTCGTCCGGGCCGAGCACGGCGACGGTGTCCGTCTCGATGTCGCCGAGGTCGATGGTGCTCAGCAGGGCGCCGGTGTCCGGGTTCCAGCGCCGGACCGTGCCGTCGTCGCTGGTGGTCACCAACTCGGCGCCGCCGCGCACCCATTCGACGGACAGTACGTCCGCCTCGTGTCCTTCCAGGCGGTGCAGGAGCCGGCCGTCGAGGTCGTAGACGCGGGCGATGTGGTCGCGCGAGGCGGTGGCGACGCGGGTCTCGTCGGGCGAGACGACGGTCATCTCCACGTCGTCCTTGTGGTCGGTCAGGACGGTGATGAGGCGCAGGTCCGGCACCGACCACAGGCGCGCGGAGTAGTCGCTGCTGGAGGTCACCACGATGCGGCCGGAAGCGGAGAAGCGGCACTGGTTGGCGAGGTGGTCGTGGCGGGCCTCGGCGATCGCCGTGCGGGTCGCGGCGTTCCACAGGATGACTCGGTTGTCGTACCCGGCGGTCACCACGAGATCGCCGTGGGCGTCGATGCCGCTGATCGGCGACGAGTGCTTGATCACAAGGGTCCCCTTAGGCTCGTTGGATCGCGGTCCGCGGTTGGGCGCGGCCCGTGATTGGGCGTGACGAGGCGCCTCGGCGCAAGGCGCGGTGGGATCGACCTGATGCTGCGGGATCAGCCTGGTGCGGTGAAACGGCCAGTCGCGCCAGTGCCTCGGCGGTGGGGGTTCGACGCCGACCGGACGGTCGACGCAGGAACGCCTGCTCACGGGACCGGCAATGGGATTACCGGTGCGCAGGCCGGCGGCGGGCACGGGACTGGGCCAAGGCAGGACGCTAGTTACCGGTACATGCCACAGTCAACATCGCAGCGGACATGTCTTGATCCCGCCCGACCGTCCGCCACTGCGGGTGAAGGCCGATCGAGGCTCGCGTGAACGCGCCGTACGGCTGCGCCGCCCCGATCCGGATCCCTCCTGCTCCGGGCATGATCGGCACATTTCGGAGGATTCCCGTCCGGATGTGGAGCACTCGACGATCATCTCGGGCATGACATCGATCGAGCCAAACCGTCGAGGCGTTGTTGCTGAAACATCGTCACAACACCTTCGATGTAAGGGAATCGACCAAGGGGGTACGGTGAACGAACTGGACGGCGCGCTGGAGTTCCTCGACGACTCGGGCCCCGAGTTCGGCCCCGGAGTGAGCAACCACGGCCCCATGGCCTCGGAGGCCCTCGCGCAGCTGGGGCACGCGGACGCGATCGCGTCCTGGGTCAGCTCCTACCGCAAACTGCTCTACCAGGACACGTTCGGCCACCTCGACACCATCACCGAGGACAACTGGCGCCCGGCGCTGGGGAACATGCGCCTGATGGGCGACTGGGCGGAGTTCTTCCGCCGCGAACTCGCCGGCGCCCCCTGGACGGACGTCCTGGCCCGGTGGTGGCCCCGCCTGCTGCCCGGATTCTCCGCCGGCGGCGGCCACGGCGTCATCCGCACCGGCCACGCCGTCCGGATGCTCGGCGAGGCGCACACCCCGTGGCGGCTCGAGGAACTCGCCCGCGGCCTGGGCTACTGGGCCGCCCGCTACCAGGAGCTCCCGGAGAGCCCCGCCACCCCCCGCGACCGCGACCTCGCGCAGGCCTGGGCGGCGGTACCCAAGCTGCGCAGCGACCAGGGCGACGGCATGATCTTCCGGATCCGGCTCGAAGCCCTGTGGCTCGAACCGGACTTCGCCCCCGCCGTCGACTCCCTGCGCCCCGACGGCGACCCAGGGCAGGCGCTCAGCCGGCTGACCCGCACCACCGCCACCAGCTACCTGACGGACGACCACAACCGGCCGATGGCCTTCGTGCACGCGCTCACCACCCCGGCCGCCGTCCGCCTGGTGCTGCCCCACCTGCCCGCCGAACTGCACTGGCCCAGCGTCGCCGCCGCGGTGCGCTTCTCCGCCGCCATCCGCTGCGCCTACGGCACCGGGCGGCGCGAGCACCAGCCGCACGAGCCGGTCCAGGACTACGCCACGCTCGCCGAACGCGCCCTGGCCTCGGAGGACCCGCACGCCATCAAGTACGTGGAGGCCTGCCGGCGCGAGGACGCGCTCAGCCCGGACCCCGTGTACGGGGTGGCCGCGACGCACTGGGTGTGGCTCTGCGAGACCCAGTCGTACTGACCGGCGGCCCTGCTGGCCCACTACCGACGGACCGGTGATGCAACGTCTCTGGTGGCACGATGCCGTCATCTACCACGTCTACCCCCGAAGCTTCCTCGACACCGACGGCGACGGTGTCGGCGACCTGCCCGGCGTCCGCCGCCGGCTGCCCTACCTCGCCCGCCTCGGCGTCGACGCGCTGTGGCTGTCGCCCTTCTTCGCCTCGCCCATGGCCGACTTCGGCTACGACGTCCGCGACCACACCGCCGTCGACCCGCTCTTCGGCGACCTCGACGACTTCGACGAACTCCTCGACGCCGCCCACGGACACGGCCTGCGCGTCCTGATCGACTACGTGCCCAACCACACCTCGGACCAGCACCGCTGGTTCCAGGACTCCCGCGCCGACCCGCACGGCCCCCGGCGCGACTGGTACGTCTGGCGCGACCCCGCCCCCGGCGGCGCGCCGCCGAACAACTGGATCACCCTGTTCGGCGACAGCGCCTGGACCTGGGACGACGCGACCCGCCAGTACTACCTCCACTCCTTCCTGCCGTCCATGCCCGACCTCGACTGGCGCAACCCCGCCGTCCAGGACGCCATGTTCGACGTCGCCCGGTTCTGGCTCGACCGCGGCGTCGACGGCTTCCGCGTGGACTGCGCCCCGCTCATCGCCAAGGACCCCGCCCTGCGCGACAACCCGCCCTCGGCAGCCGGGAGTTCGGCCCACCACCGCTCGATGGGCGGCTTCGACGACCAGATCCACCTCCACGACCAGGGCCACCCCGACCTCCACCCCCGCTACCGCGACGTGCGCGCCCTGCTCGACTCCTACGGCAAGCCCGGCGACCGCGTCGCCCTGGGCGAGGTCCACGAATACGACTGGCCCGCCTGGAGCCGCTACTTCGGCCGGGACCTCGACGAGCTGCACCTGCCCATCAACTTCGGTCTGCTCGGGGTGACGTGGCAGCCGCAGGCGATCGGCGGGACCATCCGCGCCATCCTCGACGCCGTCCCCGCGGGAGCGACGGTCACCTGGGTGATGGGAAGCCACGACGACCCTCGGGTCGCCTCCCGGGTCGGCCCCTCCCAGGCCGCCAACGCGATGCTGCTGCTCCTCACCCTGCCCGGCACCGCGATCCTCTACAACGGCGACGAACTCGGCATGCCCGACGCCGCCGTCCCCCCCGACCGGATCCGCGACCCCTGGGGCCTGCGCACCCCCGCCCTCAGCCGCGACCACGCCCGCTCGCCCATGCCGTGGTCCTCCCACTCCGACTCACCGTCGGCCGGCTTCACTCCCACGGGAGTCGAGCCATGGCTCCCGATCACGATCCCCCCCGGCGGAACGGTGCAGGCCCAGGAGGCGGACCGGACCTCCCCGCTGTCCTTCACCCGCGACCTCCTCGCCCTGCGCCGCACCACCGCGGCGCTGCGCCGCGGCACCATCGCCTTCCTCGACGCCCCGGACGGCGTCCTGGCCTACACCCGCTCGGACGGCTCCGAGGCCGACCTGCTCATCACGCTCAACCTCACCGACCTGCCCGTCCCGATCGACCGTCTCCTGTCGCAGCGGCCGCCCCGGGAGCGCCTCCTGTCCACCGCGCGCACGGCGGACGCCGGGCGCGGCGCCGACCCGACCGTCCTGGCGCCCGGCGAAGGCGTCGTGTGGAGCGCCGAAACCCGTGGCCAGACGGACCGTCAGGACGGTTGACTGGCGCCGGACACGATGTCGGGCGATGGAGGTGGCAAGCCGTGGAGGACCCGCAGTTCACCGTCCTGTTGACCGGGGCGTCCCCGCACGACCCGACGGCCCTCAAAGCGGTCCGCACGGTGACCGGGCTGAGCCTGTGGCGCAGCAGGCAACTGCTGGACAGCGCGCCGGCCGTCGTGGAGCCGGAGATCCCGTTCCACGTGGCCGCCCCCGCGGCGCGGCTCCTACGGCAGGCGGGGGTGCCGGCCGCCTTACAGTGCAACTGGTGCCGGCGCACCCTGGCCGACGACACCCCGGTCGACCCCGGCCCCTGCGCGTCCCCGTACTTTCCCGCCGCGCACTGCCAGGCCAACTCGACGACCAGCTGCGACTGCGCCTTCTGCGTCGCGTACGGGCCCCTGCCCGGGCACGACGGCCGTCGCGGCTCCTGAGTCGCGCGCAGCGGTCGACCCGCCTCACCGCTACCGGCGCGCGCTCTGCGATGGGGAGGCCGCCCGCCGCCATATGCTTGTCATATTTGCTGGTGAGCGCGGTGGGGGCGTGGGTGGAGTTCCGGTTGTTGGGCTCGGTGGCCGTGGTGGCCGCGCAGGGGCGGGAGCTCGCGGTCGGGTCGGTCAAGCGCCGGAGTCTGCTGACGATGCTGCTGCTGAACCCGGGCGTGCCGGTGGGGGTCGGGCGGCTGACCGAGGCGATGTGGGACGAGGAACCGCCCCGGCACGCGCGCACGGTCGTCCAGAACCACGTGTCGGGGCTGCGTGCGCTGCTGGCCGCGCACGGGGCCGCCGACGGCGGGGTCGAGCTGGTGACCGACGGCGGCGCGTACCTGCTGCGGGTGCCCGACTCGGCGGTGGACGCCGGGCGGTTCGAGCGCCTCGTACGGTCGGCCCGCTCGGCCCGGGACGCGGGCGAGTCGGTGGCGGCGCTGCGCGAGGCACTCGGGCTGTGGCGGGGGCCGGCACTGGCCGGGACGTCGCCGAGCCTGCCGCTGCGGTGCGCGGCGCAGGCGCTGGAGGAACTGCGGCTCGCGGCGCTGGAGGAGCTGGCGCGCGCGTACGGTCGGCTCGGCGACCACGGGGCGGCGGCCGGGGTGCTGGGCACCGAGGCGGCGCTCAACCCGCTGCGGGAGTCGCTGGTGGCGGTGCTGATGACGGCGCTCGGGCAGGCGGGGCGGCGCTCGGAGGCGCTGGAGTGGTTCCACCGCACCCGCCGGGCCCTGGCCGAGCAGCTGGGGATCGACCCGGGGGCGGAACTCGCCGGGGTGCACGAGGCGCTGCTGCGCTCCGGTGCCCCGCCCGCCCCGGCCGTCGAAGCCCCGCCGTCGCCCGCGCCCTGGCCCTTCCCCCGGCGCCCCCGCGGGTTCTCCGGGCGCCGGGAGGAGCTGGCCGCGCTCGACCGGGCCACCGCCTCCCCCGGGGCGATCGCCGTGGTCGCCGGCGGGGCCGGGGTCGGCAAGACCACCCTGGCCGTGTACTGGGCCCACCGGCGGCAGGAGGACTTCCCCGACGGTCGGCTGTTCGTCGACCTGTGCGGGCACAGCCCGCTGCCCGAGCGCTCCACCCCCGCGGTGCTGCGCGAGCTGCTGCTCGCCCTCGGCCTGCCGGCCGAGCAGATGCCCCACTCCCCCGAGGCGATGGCCGCCCGCTACCGGGAGTCGACCGCGGGGCGCAGGATGCTGATCGTCCTGGACAACGCGCGCACCTCCGAGCAGGTCCGCCCGCTGCTGCCCGACGGGGAGGGCTGCGTCACCGTGGTGACCAGCCGCGACCGGCTCGGCGGCCTGGTCGCCTCGGACGCCGCCCGGCCCGTCCCGCTGGCCGAGCTGTCCGCGCCGCAGTCCGTCACCCTGCTGGCCGACACCCTGGGCCGGGAGCTGGTCTCGGCCGAGCCCGAGGCCGCCGCCCGGCTGGCCGCCCTGTGCGACGGGCTGCCGCTGGCGCTGCGCCTGGCGGCGGCCAGGGTCGCCACCTGCCCGACCCGGGGCCTGGCCGCGCTGGCCGACGAACTGGCCGACGAGCAGGGCCGGTTGGGCCTGCTGGACGTGGAGGACACCAGTGTCGCGGCCGCCCTGGCGCTGACCGTGCAGCACCTGTCCGAGCCGGCCCGCCGGATGTTCCACCGGCTCGGCACCCACACCGGCGCCACCCTCGACAGCCGCACCGCCGCCGCGCTGGCCGGCTGCGCACTGCCCCGGGCCGCGGGCGCGCTCGGCCAGTTGGCCACCGCCCACCTGGTCGTCGAGATCGGCCGGGACGCCTACACCCTGCACGACCTGGTCCGCCTCTACGCCCGCAGCCTGCCGCTGCGTCCGGGCGAGGACGACGCCGAGGCGCTGCCCCGCCTGCTCGACCACCTGGTGAACACCCTGCTCGCCGCGTGCGCCGCCGCCGAGCCGGGCAGCGAGCCGTGCTGCGTCCCCCCGCCCGGGGCCCGGCGGCCCGTCGAGGTCCGGCCGTTCCCGGACCGGGCGGGCGCACTCGCCTGGTACGCCGCCGAACGCGACACCCTGCGCGGCGCGGTGGAGGCGGCGGTCGCGGCCGGACTGCACGACCGGGCCTGGCGCCTGGTGCTCCTGCAGTGGCCGCTGATCGTGTGGCAGGTCCGGGACGGCTGGGTACCGCTGCTCGAACACGGCCTGGCCGCCGCCGAGGCCGACTCGGACCCGGGCGCCCAGTCCCGCGCCCGCGCGCTGCTGGGCTGGGTCCTGCTGGAGGAGGACCGGCCCGAGGAGGCCCTCGCCCACCTGGAGCAGGCCCCCGGCCTCGCCGCCCTGGCCGGCGACCGCACCGCGCAGGCCGTCGCCCTGGCCAACCTGGCCGTCGCCCTCGCCCGGTACGGCCGCGGCGCGCGGTACGGCGGACGGGCCCGGGTGCACGGCCTGCTGACCGAGGCCCTCGCGCTGGCCGAACAGGCCGACCGCGCCGACCTCGTCGCCCTCGCCCGCCAGCACCTGGCCGACCAGTGCCTGGCGGCCGGCGACCCCGAGGAGGCCGCCCACCACGCCGCCCGCGGCCTGGCCCTCACCGACCCGCCCTTCCCGGTCACCCGCCGGGTCGTCCTGCAGACCCTCTACGGCCGCGCACTCGCCGCCACCGGCCACCCGGAGGAGGCCGCGCTCCACCTCGACGCCGCCCTCCGCTCCGCCCGGGCCCACCAGTACGGCGAGGGCGAGGCGGCGGCCCGCGCGGCCCTGCGCGCCCTGCCCGCCCAGCCCGCCACGACGGCCGCCGCGGCCGCCGCCGAGCCGCGCACCGGACCGGCGGGGGCCCAACGGGCGGGGGCCGGACGGCGCTGACGGCCGGCCGGAGCCGGGGCGCGCCGTTCGGCGGGTCCGGCCTCCCGGGGAGGCGGGCCCGCCGAACGGCGCTCGACGGGCGTCAGGAGGTGAGCACCCACTTCTGGTTGTCCAGGCCGTTGCAGTCCCAGATGCCCAGCTGGGTGCGGTTGGCGGTGTTGAAGCCGAGCTCGTCCAGGCACTTGCCGGTCAGCACGTTCTTCAGCGAGCCGTCGGGCTGCGGGACCCACTGCTCGCCCTGGCTGCCGACGCAGTCGTAGATCTCGACCTTGGTGCCGTTGGGGCTGCCGGGGCTGCCCCACACCACGTTCAGACACATGCCCAGGGCGCGCACGGAGTTGTCCAGGCCCAGGGTCCACCACTGGGCGCCGGTGGGGTTGCAGTCGTAGATCTGCACCGGGGTGCCGATGTTGGTGCTGCCGTGGGCGATGTCCACGCACTTGCCGCCGTAGCCGACCAGGCGGCCCTGCTTGCCCTGCATGCCGATGACGACCGGGCGGATGGTGTCGGTGGCGATGTCACCGGGGCGGCAGACCGACCTGGACGTCCCGTCGCCGACCACGGTGTTGCCGGCGACCCAGTAGGTGAACGGCTGGTTCTGGACGACGTAGAAGCAGACCGTCTCGACGTGCCAGACGGTGCCGGGCGGGACGTTGCCGCAGCTCGCGGTGGCCATCCCGGCACCTCGGCCGGTGGTGCAGTTGCCGGGGGTGTCGGCCTGCGCGACGGACGGCAGGACGGCGACACCCACCAGGGCGAGCAGGGCGGTCAGTAAGGCGGCGAAGGTTCGGCGCATGCGAGGGGGACCCCTTCCGGTGGACGCGGACCGACCGGGCGTGTGGAGTGCGTGGTCGGTGTCGCCCAGCGTGGGGGATGTGGTGATGGACCGTCAACTACTGTGAAAGCTTTGTCCAGAACTTGTTCACACCAGCTGATCCGCGAGGGCCGCGGGCTCGGGAAGTGGTGCAGCGCCTCGGGCGGGGCAGCGCCTCGGGCGGGGCGGGGTGGCCGCGGGTCCGGTCCCGGCGCCCGGCCAGGTGGCCGCCGAGGACCGCGCGGCCGCGCACCCCGTGGCGGCGCACGCTTGATCCGTTCGGGGGCAGCGCCGTGCCCCCGGCGAGCGACGGCTCCGGCATGGCGTGAACTGCCGTGCACCCTTGTGGGGATCATCGACTTCGTTCGAGTGTGCAGCCTGTGCCCGGCGGAAGGGCTGCGGCCTGATTCCATGAAACCTCCGAAGCCCACTGGACGTCGTTCGCGGTGAGACCGCGCTGACGGTGAACCGGTCGGAGAACTTCCTTGGAGCCGCCGGGCCGGCGTCGCACCCCTCCGAGGAAAGGGATTCACGAATGAAGTACGGTTTCAGACGCCTGTCCACGGTGACCGGAGCGGTGGTCGCCGGGATCCTCCTGGCCTCGCCCGCGGTCGCCCAGGGCGGCATGGGCTCGACGGCTCGGGCCGGCTCCACCGCCCCCGCACTCACGTCCGGGCACTCGGCGGGTCAGGAAAGCGGCTATCACTGCGAGCGGGAAGCGCGCGGCTTCAGCTCCGACGTCGTGGACTACGGAACCTTCTCGGGCACCGAGTTCCGCCTGGCTACGAACCGCAGGGGCGAGGCGTTCCTCAACGACAGCCGGAACCCGGGAGTATGGGTGGACGTCGACGTCCTCCCCGGCGCCCCGAAGTGTGTGATCGGCACCCACGTGTCCGCCACCGAGAGCGGTGCGAACATCCCCAACGAGCTCTTCCTCAGCGTGGAGAGCGACGACGGGAAGATCTACCAAGCCGTGTGCAGCATCACCGGGACGCCGTTCAACGCGTCGAACCTGGCGGCTGCCTGCGGCTCGGGGTTCGCCCAGATTCCGGGCACCCCGGTGTGATAACACTCCGCGCGCCGGCTCCGGTCCTCATTTTCGGGGCCGGCGCGCCTCAAGACCCAGGAGCCACTCCTGGACGCGGGCACTTCCTCCTACGACGAGCCGGCCGAGGGCGGGACGGGGCGCGGCACCCCGTAGACGCCCGTAGGCCCGGACCGCAGTGGCTTCGGTCCGGGCCTACGATTGCGGGCTTCGGCTCAGACGTCGCCGAACTCGCCACTGCGGACAGCGGCGACGAACGACTCCCAGGCCTCGGACGGGAAGACGAGGGCCGGCCCCTGAGGATCCTTCGAGTCGCGGACAGGCGCCAGGCCGGGGAAGTCGGGAGCCACCTCGACGCAAGACCCGCCATTGTTGCTGTAACTGCTCTTGAACCATGCGGCGTCGGACAGGTCTACAGGGCGAATCATGACGTTCCTCTCACGCCTTGCTTGCGGATCATCTCCAGCGACGCGGCCTTCGACAGCGCTTCCACCTGGAGCTGATGGTAGTCCCGCTCCCAGGCCTGGGCAGTATCGGCGTCTCGCGCGAGGAAACCACGTAGCTGGCACTCCGAGTATGCCAGGAGCGTTCGATCCGCCAGAGTCAGCAACGTGACCATCATGGTGAACGGCAGCTCTTCCGCGAGCGAGAACGGCGCCACCTGGATGGTGATGTTCGGACGGCTCGCGAGGTCCTCAAGATGCGCCAACTGCCGCGCCATGACCTTGACCCCACCCACCGTTCGCAACAGGGCTCCTTCATCCAGGACGAAGTGCAGGCGCGGAGCTGAGCCGCGGTCAAGCAGCTTCTGACGCGTGGCCAGGAAGTCGAGTCGATCTGCGGCCTGTTCCTCGGTGATGCTGCCGCGTCGTACGGCTGCGGACGCGAAGGCCTCGGCGTACTCCATCGTCTGGGCCAGGCCAGGCACGATGCCCAGCTCGAAGTGGGAGATGCCGTGGGCTTTCGCCTCTTGCTGCGCGTACTCGGGAAAGCCTTCCAGCAACGATGACCCGCTGAGGCTCCAGTACGTCAGTTCCAATGTTCCATCGGTATCAAGGGCCTTGTCAGCGCTTCGAACCCAGTCAAGTGTGGGATTGCGCGTCCCCCTTTCGAGGTTCGAAATCTGACTATCACTCAGGTTGGTCAGCTCGCCGAGTTGAGTCTGGGTAAAGCCTGCCGCCTTGCGCAACCTGCGCAGTTGAGCCCCAAACGCCTTGAGGGGGGATGCCGATGGATCCAGCCGCGTCTCACGCATCGTCAGACCTCCGCCGCTACACGAATCCCACCCAGGGGAACTGTCAAGTGGGAAAGCCTTCCGATCGTAGAGGGCGGAACGCCATCATGGCTACATCTGGTGATTCACCGGAAGCGCAGCGCAATCTCTCACATCTGGAGCAGGGTTGAGCAGGATCCGCCTCATGAGCCGTCCTCCCGTTCGGCGATCGGGCCAGCAGGTCTTCGTCCTGCGCGAAGACCCTGACAGGTCGGACGAGTTCCTCGTCCTCCTGGTCGACCCCGTCTACCGGGAGGGACTGACCCTGCCCGGCGGCAGCGCCGAGCAGGACGAGCTGCCGCACCTCGCGGCCCGTCGGCACCTGGAGACGGAGACCGGACTCGTCCTCGCCGTGCGGACGATCCTCACGATCGACTACGTGCCCGCCGCGGAGTTCCCCGAGGGCGTCAACTTCGTCTACGCGGGCGGGATGATCACGCCCCGGCAGGCCGAGGCCGTCCGCCGCCACCAGCCACCGGAGGAGATCCGTGGCCTCCACTGGGTGCCCGAGTCCAAGCTGCGCGAGGTCATGGCGGACGACCAGTGCCGGCGCGTCGAGGACGCCTGGGACGCATGGGAGCACGGCGCCGGTCTTCCGCTCCTCGTACGGGGCGTGCCGGTCCCGGTCGGCTGATTCAGGTTGACTTCCTCCCCGCCCTCAAAGGACGGGGATTCCGGCCGAGCGCGCCGCGTGGGGGCTTCGCCCCGTGCGCGTGTGCCTGGCCGGTGGTTGGCGCTTCACAGACCGGCCAGTGCCGAGGTCTCCACGCCCTGAGACCGCCTGCCCGGCGGCCTTGATGTTCTTCGCGGCGTTCACGTCGGCGTGGTCCCGGTGCCCGCAGGCCGTGCACCGGAAGACCGCTTGGCTCTCGCGGTTCTCCGGTGCGCAGTGCCCGCAGGCATAGCAGGTCCGCGACGTGTACGCGGGGTTGACCAGCACCACGGCCGTCCCAGTGGTCCGGGCGGCGTTGCGCAGGGCCAGTTCGAGCAGATGCCATCCCTTGTCCAAGCGGTGTGGGCGATTGCCGTGCTGCGCTTCGTGCTCGGCATGGCCGTGGCCGCCGACTACCCGATCGCCACCTCCCTGCTCGCCGAGTGGCTGCCCGCCAAGCACCGCGGCCGCCTGCTCGGGAAGCAGATCGTCGCCTGGTACGCCGGCTCGGTGCTCGCCTACGTGGTGGGCTACCTGTTCCTGGAGCTGGCCGGACCGGGCAGCTGGCGGTGGATGCTGGCCAGCTCCACCGTGCTGTGCGTGGTCTTCCTGGTGATCCGCCGCGGCTCCCCCGAGTCGCCGCGCTGGCTGGCCGCCAACGGGCGGGTCGGCGAGGCGGTGCGCGTCGTCGAGAAGCACCTCGGTGTCCGGGTGGACGGCCGGGAGCTGATGCCCGACCCGGCCGAACGCGCCCGGCGCGCCAGTGGGCTGCGGCTGCTGATGACCCCGCCCTACCGGCGCCGCACCCTGTTCTGCGGCCTGTTCTTCCTCTGCCAGGTCGGTCCGCTGTTCGCGATGCTCACCTTCGGCCCGCAGATCCTCTCCTCCTTCGGCATGCCGGGCGGCACCGTGATGGAGACCCTGGGCACCGGGCTGATCAGCCTGGTCTTCCTGCTCGGCTGCTACCCGGCGCTGCGCCTGATCGACACCCGGGGCCGACGCCCCGTCATCATCTGGTCCTTCGCCCTGATGACCGTCCCGCTCGCCCTGCTGGGCGTGTGGCCCACCGCCCCCGCCGCGATCGCCCTGACCGCGCTGTGCGCGTACGCCTTCCTGTGCGGCGGGCCCAACGTGCTCGACTGGACGTACCCCAACGAGCTCTTCCCGACCGAGATCCGGGCCACCGCCGTGGGCGTGGCCACCTCGGTGAGCCGGATCGGCGCGGCCGTGGGCACCTACCTGCTGCCACTGTCGCTGTCCGGGCTCGGCACCGGGCCGACCATGCTGATCGCCGCCGGGACGACGGCCCTCGGGCTGCTGGTGTGCGTGCTGTGGGCCGAGGAGACGCGCGGGACGGCGCTGGGCGCCTCGCCGGCCGCGGGCGGTACGGCGGTTAAGGCTTCGGCGCCGGCCGTTCCGGCGCAACGGGTGCCGCAGACGGTGCGCTGACGGCTGACGCGCGAACGGCGGCGCTACCCGGTCCTTCCGGGCGGCGCCGCCCCTTTTTGCCTACGGACCGTCGACTCCCTTGCTGTCGATGCCGTTCAGATGATCCAGAACCACCTGGAGACCTCCCGGCCGAGGTAGGGCGGGTACCAGGGGTGGGGCAGGACGGGGTCGTCGCACTCGCGCAGCAGCGGCAGGAGGTGGTCGCGCACCGCCGGGGTGAGGTGGCCGGGCGGCTTTGTCAAGCCCGTACCGGAGCCGACCGATCGGCAGTAGCCTCGGCCCTCTGCAACGACGGCCCCGGCGGGGCGAATTGGAGGCGACGGGTGGCCGAGGGGAAGGGCGGGGGCGGCGACGAGGCCGGGCGGGAGGGCCCTGCGCTGCACGAGCGCGAGGCCGAGATCCGGTCGGCCGCGCAGGCGATCGAGGCGCTCGTCCGGCCCGACAGCGGGCTCGGGGAACTGCTGCTCTACACCGGCGCGGCCGGGCTGGGGAAGACCGCGGTGCTGACCGAGGTGCGGCGGGCGGCGAAGCGCGCGGGCTGCACGGTGCTGTTCGCCCGGGGCGGGCAGCGGCAGTGCCACGAGCCGTTCCACGTGGTGCGCCAGCTGGTGCGGCCGGTGTTGTCGGCCCTGTCCGACGCGGAGCGGGCGCAGGTCTTCGGGCCGTGGGAGGAGATCGTCGGTCCGGCGGCGGGACTGCGGCCGCCCGGTGGGCGGCTCGATCCGCAGGGGGTGCGCGACGGGCTGGACTTCGTCCTCACCCGCCTCGTCCAGCTCCGCTCGCCGGTGGCGGTGATCGTGGACGACCTGCACTGGGCCGACCCGGAGTCGCTCGGCTGGTTGGCGGGCTTCGCGGTCCGCACCCGGGAGCTGCCGGCCCTGCTGGTGCTCGCCTGCCGCGACGAGTTCCCCGACGACGCCCTGCCGCTGCAGCGCGGCCTCACCGACCGGGCCGACCGCAGGCACGAACTGCGGCCGCTGCAGCCCGCCTCGGTCGCGCACCTGGTCCGCGCGGCCCTGGGCGCGCGGGCCGAGGACGCCTTCTGCCGCCACGTCTGGGCGGTCACCGCCGGGAACCCGTACGAAACCGCCGCCCTGCTGCGCGAGGTGGCCGACCAGCGACTCGACCCGGTCGAGGAGAGCACCGGGCAGCTGCGCGAACTCGCCGCCACGGCACGGGGGATGACGCTGCGGCACTGGCTGGACCGGCTCGGCCCGACCGCGCTGCGCTTCGCCTGGGCGGCGTCGGTGCTGGACACCGACGTCCGGCCCGACCTCGCCGCCGCCATCTGCGCCCAGGGGCCGGAGACCGCCGCCCAGTCCATCCGGGAGCTGCGCCGGCACCAGGTGCTGACCGGCACGCCGTCGGGCCGGCTGGAGTTCGTCCACCCGCTGGTCGCCACCTCGGTCTACCAGTCGATGTCGCCCGCCACCCGGACCGGGATGCACGGAGTCGCCGCCGTCGAGGTCGAGAACGCCGGCCTCGGCCTGCTGGCGGCGTCCCGGCACCTGCTGGAGATCCTGCCCGAAGGGGACGGCGCCATCGTCGACAAGCTGCGCCGGGCGGCCCGCGAGCACCTGGCCATCGGCGCGCCCGAAGCGGCGCAGCGCTGCCTGCGCCGTGCCATCAGTGAGCCGCCCGCCGATGAGGACCGGGCCCCGGTGCTCTACGAACTCGGCTGCTCGGCGTTGCTCACCGATCCGGCGACCACGGTCAACCAGCTGCGTCAGGCGCTCGCCGACCCGTACGGGCTGGGCCCCGAGCTGCGGGTGGACGCGGTCTTCCGGCTCGCCCAGGCCCTCGCCCACAGCAACCGGCTGGGCGAGGCGGCCGCGCTGTGCGCCGAGGAGGCCGCGCGCACCCGGCCCGGCCCGGGGCGGCTTCGCCTGGAGGTCGCCCACTTCATGTTCGCCGCGTTCCGGTTCGAGGACGAGGACGGCCCGGGCCGCTCCCGGCGGCTCGCGGAGTTCGCCCGGATGCTGGACACGGTCGGCCTGGCCTTCGCCGACACCGTCGAGGACGGGGCGGCCCCGGGTGAGGCCGTGTTCGAGCACGACGGCCTGGCTCACGCGGTGGCCGTGCTGCGTTGTTGGGACCTCACGCTGCGCGGCGGCGACCGCGCGGAGGTGATCGCCCTGGCCGAGTCGGCGCTGCCGGGCGGGCGGCTGCCGCGCTGTCTCGGCTGGACCAACACCACCTGGGGCTTCGAGCTGCCCGGGGTCCTGGGCATCAGCTACCTGTACGCCGACCGGGTCGACCGGGCGGAGGAGCTGTTCACCGAGGCGGTGCGCGCCTATGAGGTGGCCGGGTGGAGCGGCGGCCACCTCGGCTTCGCCTATCTGCTGACCGGCATGCTCCGGTTCCGCTGCGGTGTCCTCGTCGAGGCGGAGGACTACCTGCGCCGGGCCCTGCGCATCGCCGAGCGGATCGGCCCGGGCACCCCGCTGCACTGGGACGCGGTCGGGGCGCTGGCCGAGACCCTGGCGGCGCGCGGCCGGCTCGACGAGGCCCTGGAGCTGGCGCGCGAGCACGCCTACGGGCCGCCGTACCCGACGGTGATGGTGCTGCCCGACGCGTCCACGCTGTACGGCCGGCTGCTGCTGGCGCGGGGCGACGTGTCGGGGGCGGCCGAGGCGCTGGCCGCCGCGGGCGCGGCCTTGGACGCACGCGGGTGGCGCAACACGGTGTGGGCGCCGTGGCTGGGGCACCTGGCCCGCGCGGTGGCCGTCGACCAGCCGGAGCGGGCCCGTGGCCTCGCGGAGGAGGCGGTCCGCCGGGCCCGGGAGTCCGGGACGGACTCGGCCGTCGGCAGCGCCCTGCGGCTCGGCGCCGCGGTGCACGGGCGGCCGCGCGCGGCCGAGCTGCTGGCGGAGGCGGTCCGGCATCTGGAGCGCTCGCCCGCCCGCTACGAGCACGCGCTCGCCCTGGTGGACCTGGGGGAGGCGCTGGGCGCGGCCCCGGCCGCCGGTGCCGCGCTCGCCCGGGGCCTGGAGCTGGCCGCCCGGTGCGGCGCCGACGGCCTGGCCGCCCGGGCCCGCGGTCTCCTGCGCTCGGACACCGCGGGCTGAGACGGGCTGTGGCGGACCGGGCGGTGGGGCCGCGGGCGGGTCACTCTTGAATTTTATCGTCCTGTGCAACTATTGTCATGGCACATAGAGCGCACCTGCAAACGGCTGCTGGCGTCTCCGCCGCCGACCCCACCGGGAGTCCGACCATGAGCACCAACCTCTTCAGCCCGTACACCCTGCGGGAACTGACCATCCCCAACCGGGTCTGGATGCCGCCGATGTGCCAGTACAGCGCCGCGCCGACCGGCGAGGCCGCCGGGGTCCCGAACGACTGGCACTACACCCACCTCGCGGCGCGGGCCGCCGGCGGCACCGGGCTGATCATCGTCGAGGCCACCGCGGTCAGCCCCGAGGGCCGCATCAGCCCGTACGACCTCGGCCTCTGGAACGACACCCAGGTCGAGGCCTTCCGCCGGATCGTCTCCTTCCTCAAGGAGCAGGGCACCGTCCCCGCCATCCAGCTCGGCCACGCCGGACGCAAGGCCTCCACCGAGCGCCCCTGGATCGAGCGCGGGCGCGCCCTCGCCCCGCACGAGGAGCACGGCTGGATGCCGGTCGGCCCCAGCGCCGCCGCCTTCTCCCCCGAGCACAGCACCCCGGACGAGCTGACGGTCGATCAGATCGGCGAGATCGTACGGCAGTTCGCCGACGCCGCCCGGCGCGCGCTCGACGCCGGCTTCCAGGTCATCGAGCTCCACGGCGCCCACGGCTACCTGATCCACCAGTTCCTCTCCCCGCAGAGCAACCACCGCACCGACGCCTACGGCGGCACCTTCGAGGGCCGCATCCGCTTCGCCCTGGAGATCGTCGACGCGGTGCGCGCGGTGTGGCCCGAGGAACTGCCGCTGTTCTTCCGCGTCTCCGCCACCGACTGGCTCACCGAGAACCCGCAGGACGGCCGCGAGGGCTGGACCTCGCAGGACACCGTCCGCCTCGCCAAGGAACTCCAGGCGCACGGCGTGGACCTGCTGGACGTCTCCACCGGCGGCCTCGTCCCCGACGCCCGGATCGAGGCCGCGCCCGGCTTCCAGGTGCCCTTCGCCGAGGCGGTACGCAACGAGGCCGGCCTGCCGGTCGCCGCCGTCGGCCTGATCACCGACCCCGCCCAGGCCCAGGACATCCTCACCTCCGGCCGCGCCGACGCCGTCCTGATCGGCCGTGAGCTGCTGCGCAACCCCTTCTGGGCCCGTCACGCCGCCGCCGAGCTGGGCGGCGAGGTCCACTCCCCCGTCCAGTACCACCGCGCCTGACGCACCCGACGGCCGCCGCGGCCGCCGGCCAACCGGCGTGGTGGGGGGGGGCGCCGGGCCGCGGGTGGGGCGTGGGCTGCCGCGAGAC
>NZ_JBEXKB010000057.1:0-60657 GCF_040609455.1 Kitasatospora sp. NPDC004669 | reverse complement strand
GCAGTACCAGCCCGACACCCTCGACGGCTTCATAGCCGGCACCGGCCTGACCCCCGACACCCCAACGTCACCCTGACGAGCCGAAGTCAGTAACGCCCACCTGGATCAGCTTCCCGCTGTTGTCAACGGAACGACGTCAGTCCACCGCGCGGACGTCGAGGGGCCCTCCCCCCCTGGTCGAGCGGATCCCCGTCCACGAACACCCGCACCACCGCCTGGTACGCCGGATCGCTCTCCCACGCGTGCACCTGGCAACCTCCACGGCGGCTCCTCCGGACAGCCCTTCGCGGCTCTGACGAGGAACCGGGCATCCGGCTGATCACGCCAGCCGCCACAGACAATCCACGACGGCAGCTGGCTGGAGACGGCTGCCACTTCCGGTCGCCGGTTAGAACAGCGGCGCCTGCGCGCACCCTTCATCGCCTGCGCGCTGCGGCGCCGGGCCGCCCGCGGACCATCCCCGCCCGCCCCGGACCCGAGCAGCGCCTCGGCATCGACCCGCAGCACCAGGTCGGTCGGCTTCACCGGCCTGACAGCCGGGCCGGGCGGATCCGCGGCCGCAGCTCGCGGTGGACGCTCAAGGAGCCGGGGCGAACGTCGCGGAGCAGATGACGTCCACACCCGGGCACGGAGGGGCCGGGCTGGGCGACGGTCGGACCTCCGACCAGCCCGCCAGCGGCGGATCCTCGGCCGCCGCATTGAGGACGAACGTCAGCGCACCGCCCCCGACCACCAGCACCATCCACGCGATCGCCACACCGCGCTGCCACCGCTTCACGCCGGCCCCCTCTCAGCCCCGCGACGGCAGCCACTATATCCAGCAGCCAGAACCGGCAGAGCAGGCGCGGGCGGGCGGAAGCGTGGCCACCGCGCTGCTGGTCGGCCCGCACCGCTGATGCCACCCCAGGGACCCGACCCGAGCCGGCGTCCCGGGACGCGGCGGTGCGGCGGCGCCCAAGACCCCGGCGCCCGTCAGACGGCGGCGCGGTCGGCGGCCACAGCCAGCCGCCGGCTGCCGGTACGGGCGGCCAACTGCGCCACCCACACCGCCGCCCGGCCGACCTCGGCCGCCGCGATCCCCATGGCGGCCGCCAGTCGCGCCCGCCGCGTGCTCATCCTCGGCGGCAGCGAAAACGATCTGTCTCCGAAACGCCGGCCCTATCCTGACCAGCGAAAACACGCCGGTCGCTCTCAAAAAGACAACAGGCATTATGCTTGGAGACAAAAAGGGATGGAATAGCTCCGCTTTCAGTCACCAAATATCTACACCTGACCACAGCAGGCTTGGGCGATTTCAGCAGGTTCCGAATCCGACATGCCGGGAAGATTCGCCCAAAGGGCAGGTCGGGGATCGCTGTCGATGCTGTTGACATGGCAGAGGCGAGAGAGTTTTACTGATGACTCAATCGCCTGCCTGGAGGTTAGTTCGACAGCAAAGATCATCGATGATCTAACCATTGGGTTGGCTCCACCTTGTTCCGCAAGAAGGGAGTAAAGCGATGGCGAACTACCCGTTCGAGAAGAAGCCTGCCTTCTTCCCCTCGATGAACGCCGAGGTCTTCTTCGAGGCCGAGGCCATGGCAGACAGTCTGTTCGACAACGTCGAGGTCGACGCCGATCTGGACGCTCTGCTGAGCGAGTAATACGTGCCGGGGGGCGCGGTCTCGTCGCCGCGCCCCCCGGCCCTTTGTGCCCTGCCGCACAGCCCCATCGGGAGCGCCCCGTCGAGAATGGATCCATCATGTCCAGCCGGCTTGCCGCGCCGTTCAAGAACGCATTCCAGGAGACGCTTCTGGGCCTCACCTATTCCATGCAGGCAGGGCAGACAGCTGACCTCTTCTCGCGAGCCTGCGTCGAACAGTTCAGCGAAGCGGACTGGTCGTCATACGGCTATCTTTTCACCCAGGTCTTCGAGCCGGACGTATTGCGCGAGGTAGCACTTCTCGCCGGCGTCGACTATGCGGCGGCTGCGGATCTCCGCAGCCGCCCGAGCGCCGCGATGGAGCAGTTGGCGGACATGCTCGACCATGTCGGGGAATTACCGGTCGTCGGGCAGGTCAATGTGGCATCCGCATTAATCAGCGTGTCCCGCTTCGATGCCGCGGCGCGTGTGTTGCGGCGGATACTGCCCGGGAAGGCCGGATCGCGGGATGCATTCGAGGTCGGAATGCTCGACTTCATGATCTCGAATCGACGCGACGACGGGGTCGGCTCACGAGAGGTCTTCTCCCGGATCAGGCACACGATCGAAACCGGCTCGATCCCGAGGGATCGCATCCTCCACGCCTGCACCCAGGCGGTTGTCTGGCACCTCAAACGCCACGAGGCCACCGAGGCCGACTTCCGCTGGTTCGCGGAGACGGGCAACACGCTGGCCATATCGGACAGGTCGCTGAGTCCGGCCTCGCTGTCCTCGTGGTACCGGGGAATCGCCATGCTCCCCGCGGCGAAGGGTCAGGCCGAGACGACCCGCACCTACATGCGCCGCGCACAGGAGACCGCGCAGGAGACGGTAGCCAAGCGCGACAGGGCCTTCGAACAGAACCTCATCAAGACGTACTACGAGTCCACCCTCAAGGAACACCTCTATCTGACGGGGGACTTCGAGAAGGCGGAGGAAGCCGGCCTCAACCTGGTCGAACTGGACTCCGCCTGGGCGCCGAGCTACGCGGAACTGGCCGAGGTCTACGAGCGCTGGAAGCACCTTGAGGACGCCGCGCTTTGGTACGAGAAGGCCGCGGCAGCCGGTCCGCCGTACATGGGTCACCATCCGCTGAAGGCAGCCCGGTGCCGCGAGGCGGTCGGTCAGTACGTTCTCGCGCTACCGCACTATCAGGCTCTCGCCACGCTCTCTCCCGCCAACGAAGCCGTCCTCCAGGCCGGCCTCCACACAGCACGAGCAGCCGGGCACGCGGCTGCCCGCGACTTCGAGGAAGCACTGAACCTGATCCATGTCCAGTAACACCGCCACTGAAAACCAGTCAGCCACCGCTCACACGAAACTCACCGCGCGGAACTTCAACGGATACGCGGCGGTGGTGTTCATGCTGGGCATGGCGACCGTCGGCTTCGGCGCGGTCGACCTCGCCATGATCGCGCCCAAGGGGGTCGCTCATGTCGCGGCCGTCGGCCAGGGGGATCTGCTCGTCCTCGGGATCTACGCGTTCTTCCAGGGGGCCGTCGAGGCCTTCAGCAGCCGCCTATCCGTCGCGGAGGGGGCCAACCGGACCGCGCAGCGCCTGCCCGTCCTACTCGCCGCTCTGCTGGTCATTCTGACCATAAGTCAACTTTTGGGCTCGGCGCTGGCGTCAGGAGCCGACAGCGCGATCGGCTGGTTCGCTCAGAGCCCGGACCAGATCCCGTTGGTGGGAGACTACGTCCAGGTACGCAGTCACGCGGTCGGGCTGGTGATCATTTACTGGGCCAGCAACGAGGCGCTGAAGATCTGCGGCGCGAAGAACCTGACGTTCGTCGTACTGGGACTCGGGTTCGCGGTCAACGCGGTCCTGGACTGGGTCTTCCTCTACACAGGACGGGGCGCGGCCCTCTTCGCCACCCCGGAGAGCGCGGTGGCGACCTCCACCGTGGTCGCGCAGGCGGTCATGGCTGCGATCAGCGTCTGGATGTTCGTACGGCTCCTTCGAAGGCGACGCATCCCATTGGCCAAGCCCGACCGGGCCTCGGTGTTCGAAGAGCTCCACGGGATGTCGCGGCTGGCGTTCGGTGTCGGGGCGCGCAACGTCAACGACTACGTGGGCTCCATCGTCCCCGTCATGCTCATCGGCAGCCTGGGCGTGCCGGTACTGGCGGCCGCACTCGTCGCGACCAAGATCTACACCCTCTACTGCCGCGTCCCCCAGGCCTGCTTCGAGAGCTCCTTCGTCCATTACGGCTACTGGGCGGGAGGATCCGCACCGGGGGAGCGCTCCGCCGCCGTACGGGTCCTGCTGCGCCGCGCCGCCGTCCCGACCGCGGTGGCGACGCTGCTCACGGCCGCGGCCTCGCCCTGGCTTGTCGACGCCTTCTCCAGCGAGGGGCTCGACCGATGGCTCGCGGCCGTCCTGGTCCTCGCCTACCTGCTCTACGTCCCCGCCTACTTCGCCGAGCAGTTCCTCGGCAAGATCCTCGTGGTCCACCGGCTCGGGGGCGTGCTCTTCTCCGCCTCGACCCTGGTGACCTACCTTCTGGTGATCCCCTTGGCCTGGTGCTCCGTGCACCTGTTGCACTCGCCCTTCGCCGCAGTCGCCTGCAAGGGGATCGCCTCGGCGACACTGGCCGCCGTCTTTCTGCGCGCCTACCGGCGCACCTCGCGGGCCGTCCCGGGGAGCGAGGCGTGAGTGCGCGGCTGCCGGCCTACCGGCACGACCCCGGCAAGAGTGTCCTCGTGTTGCCTTCGGCCGATCTATCCGAGGTGTTCTGGGACCGGGAACCCGTCGTCTGCGGGTTCAGGCGGCTGACCCACCAAGTCGCCGGGCAGTCCCGGGCCATCGAGGTGCCCGTCAGTTCCAGTCCGGTGGTGGTCACCGGCGCGGGCGCCGTCGTGGCGGCGAGCGATGGAACGGTCACCTTCTACGACCGGACACTCGGCAAGGAGTACTGGCGCCGGCGTCTCGACAGCCCGCTCTACGCCTCGCTCGTAGCCGACGTCCGCCGGCGCAGGGTGATCGCGATCGCCACCAGCGGCCTGGCGGCCTGTTTCGACCTGCGCGGCCGACTGGTTTGGTCGACACGGATCGCAGATCCCGTCTACGCCACTCCGCTGGTGCTGCCCGACGCCGATCGACTGGTCGTGGCCGCGTTCAACAGCCGCTGCACCGGCCTGAACCTGGAAACCGGCGCGATCGTCTTCGACCGCCGGCTGCCCGAGCCCTGGCACGCGGCCTTCCATAGCTCCGCCGCCCACCGTGACGCCTACGCGAGCCCGGTGGCCACCGGCGAGGGCAACGCCGTGATCGCCTGCGCGGAGCACGTGCTCTGCCTGAGCCCCGACGGCGAAGAACTGTGGCGCACGGATGTGGGCCACAGCATCAAGGCCTCCCCGGTCGGGCTGTCCGAGCAGCAGGAGGTACTGGTCGCCCCCGTCAACGGGCGCTGTCTGTTCCTCGACAGCCGGACCGGACACGAACGCGCTGCCGTCGAACTCGGTGCCAAGGTCACCGGGAGCCCGGCCGTCTCCGGTGGTCTCGTGGCCGTCGGTAGCACCGACGGTGCCGTCACCGCACTGAACGCCCGCACGCACGGCAGCGCATGGCGCTCCTCACAGGGCGCCCCCCGGGAGTACACCTCCATGACCACACTGCCCACTGGCGACTTCGTCGCCACTGCCAGCGGTGGCAACATCGTGTGCCTCAGGCGCGAGGACGGCAGGTTCCGTTGGGAGACCAGCCAGGTCCTCGGCCTGACGGACCACCATCCCACCATGGACATCACACCGGTCGCCGGACCTGACGGCAGCATGTACGGCGCCTCGTACTCAGGTGTTGTGTACCACTTCCGGTTCCGGCCCCGCGACAAGGAGGCACTCGGATGACCACGGATCAGGCCCTGACCTCCCAGCCTGACACCCTGGCGGCCATGCAGGACTCCCTGGCCGGGATGATGACCCGACTGCGGGCCCTGGTCGGCCAGGCGGAGCTGAGCCAGGACGACATGGTCGAGATCGTCGCCGTCTACAACAACGTCGCCTATCTGTTCCTCTACCTGGAGTCGAACGAACGCCACATCGACTTCCAGCCCCTGACACACTGGCGCGACGCCTTCTACGACGACCCCGCCCTGGACTCGGCCCTCAAGGACCGGCTCCGGCTCCTGCGCTGCCCCGACCCGGAAGCCGAGGAATCCCGGCGGCTCTTCCTGGCGAAGCTGGAAGAGAAACAGGACGAGACCCGGCGATCCGGCCAGGAACGGCTCGACGCCCTCAACGCCCAGGCGAAGTCGGTCCTCTCCCAACTCGGCCAGGAGCAACGCAACCTGCTGCGGCGCCTGGGCATCGACCAGGACGGCGTAGCCCCGCAGGCCGCCTTCTACCGCATCGTCAGCGCGGTGGGCGATGCCGACAAGCGGGAGAAACTGGTCACCGCGTGGACGACCGTACGGGACCGCCGCCGGGACGAGCTGATCGCGATAGTCGACGCCATGGTCGGCGAACTGCGGGAGCAGAGCCGCGCACGCGGCCACCGTACGGTCCTGGCGGAAACCCTGCAGCACTGCCGGGTGGACGAGACGCAGGCGCAGGATTTCCTCGACCGCTACATGACGCAGGCGATCGCCTCGTACCAGGACCTCAAGGACGAGATCGGCGCCGCCGTAGGCGTGGGCGCGTCCCCTGATCCGATCGATCATTTCGGCCACTACCTGCGGACCGTGATCGGATCGCGGCCAGTGCCCCAACTCCCGCTGGAAGGATGCCTGGAGTTCATCTCCGAGATCACCCACAAAGTCTTCGGACTGACCCTGAGGCGATCGCCGGTCGCGGACTCGACGGTCCTGGCCATCCGTGTCCTCGCCGCCGGCCGGGAGGTCGGAACGATCAACTGCGACCTCTGGGACTCAGACCGCAAGGCCCTGCGCGCCAACCACACCAAAGGCATACGCAACCGCACCGACTGGTCCGGCATCGTGCAACGGCCCGTCGCACACGTGTCCTGCCGGTTCGCGCGCGACGGGGACGGCGAAAACCGCATCACCTTCCAGAACGCACACAGCCTCTTCCACGAGTTCGGTCACGCCGTCAACCACCTGCTGATCCGCAAACGCATCTCGAATCAGTCGGGCCTGGACTACCTCCCCCTGGAACGCCTGGAGTACCTGAGCATGTGGTTCGAGAAATGGGTCTTCCACCCGGCTCTCGCCGACCGTCTGCGCCTGTCCGACGAGGAGCGGGAGGGGCTGGAACTGTGCCGCAGGATCAAACGGCTCGAATACCGCCGCACCTACATGGACCGGGCCGTCACCGCGGCCCTCGACTTCGACCTCCACCGTCACACCGAAGGAGGGCTGGCCGAGTCGTTCGCGCGACTCGACGCGCGCTTCGGCATCAGCGCCCACTGCGCCCTGGGAGAGTTCCCCGCCTACTTCACCTGGCCGATGCTGCAAGCCAATCCGGGCGCGTACTTCTCCTACCTGTGGGGTGCCGCAGACAGCGCGGAGAAGTTCACCGACTTCCACAAGGCCGGCCTTGACCAGATCGCCGCGCAGACGGGGCCGCCGGAGCGCTTCGCGGTCTGCTTCGACTTCGATCTGCCGACCGATCCGCCGCCCGTCCAGCCAGCGTTCGCCTTCTACGACGACGCCCGCTGAACAACTCGGAGCAGAAAGGAGGGAACAGCAACCGATGACGAGTCTGCCGACTTCCTACATGCGCGCCATACTCGGACCCCGTGACGCCGCGCTCGACGCCGTCCTGCGGGAGTCCCTGCTCGAACACGGCATGCCGACGATACAGGTCGACGACAACGCCGGACGGGTCCTTCAGTTGCTCACCATGCTGCGACGCCCCCGCCGTGCGCTCGAGATCGGCACACTCTTCGGCTACTCGACCATTCACATAGCCCGTGGCCTGCCCGAAGGCGGCCAGCTCACCACCTTGGAGATGGACCCCGAGGCCGCCGGGCTCGCGCGTCGCAATCTGCGAGCCGCCGGGGTCGAGGACCGGGTGGAGGTCGTGGTCGGCGACGCGCTGGAGCACCTGGCTGCAGTACCGAAGGCGAGCCTCGGCATGGCCTTCATCGACGCGGACAAGAAGTCCTACCCGGCCTACCTCAAAGCGGTTTACCCGCTGCTGGAGCCGGGCGCACTGCTCATCGCCGACGACGCCTTCGCTGAAGGCGACTTCAGCGCCGAGTCCGAGGCGGACGCCGATCCCGAGCGGGAGACCAAGGCCATCCACGCCTACAACCGCGCCGTGTGCCGCAGTCCCCGGCTGTTCTCGGCCTTCATCGGCACTGAAAACGGCCTCATGGTCAGCTACAAAGGATGAACGCTCCCATGGAACCCAAACGCGCTCTGGTCCTCGGCGCCAGCCAGGGCCTCGGAGCCCACATAGCCGTGCGACTGGCCGAGGAGGGCTGGTCCGTCATCGGAGTGGGTCGCCGCCCCCGGCAGGAGGCGGCCCTGCGCGGGCCCGTCGAGTACCTGCAAGCGGACCTCTCTCGGGCCGAGACACTCGTCGAACTGCCGAAACTCGTGGGCGGATGCCCGGACCTCATCGTCCACAGTGCGGTGACGTACCACGACTTCGGAGTCTCCATCCCCACACTGGACGAGCTGGAGATGGTGTTCCGCGTGAACGCCCTGCTGCCATACCGCCTGCTGCACGATCTGCTGTCGGACAAGCCCAAGGAGCGATTCTGCTCCTGCGTCGTCCTGAACTCCGACTCCATCTTCCACGCGCGCCGGCAGTCAGGTGTCTACGCCGCGAGCAAGGCGGCACTGCGGGTGCTCACCACGATGCTCGCCGACACCTTCCGAGCCGACAACGCGAGCGTCTCCACCCTCCTCCTCGGCCCGTTGGCCGACCCCAAGAAAACCGCGGACCTGCATCGGATCGCCGCGAAACGAGGCGTGCCACCGCAGGACCTCACGAAGACCTTCTTGCACCGCTCGAATCCAGACCTCGTCATCGACGAACTGATCGACTTCGAGAGCTGCTACCTCAGCCTGCGCCATCTCGTCGAGCTCGGTGCGGTCGCCAACGGTTCGCTCCACCGGTTGGACGGTGGCTCCGCCGGCTCGCTGATCTGACCTGAGAGGCGACGAATGGAGGAGATGAGGTACCGGAGACTGGGCCGCACAGGGCTGCTCGTGTCTGCCTACTGCCTCGGCGCGGCGACCTTCGGCAGCCGTTGGGGGCCCCGCTGGACGATGTCGGAGAAAGAGGCCGACTCGCTCGTCGGCCGTGCTCTCGACTGCGGCCTGAACTTCTTCGACACCGCGAACATCTACAACGGTGGCGAGAGTGAGATCTGGCTCGGCCGGGCGTTGAAGTCCCACGCGGCCCGCGACCGGGTGATCGTGTCGACCAAGTTCGGCTACCGCAACGACAGCCGCAACGTCAACAGCGGCGGGGCCACCCGCCGAGCGATGCTGGCCTCCGTCGAACGCTCCCTCGCACGACTCAACACCGGTCACATCGACCTCTACTACCTGCACCTGTGGGACGGCGTCACACCGGTGGAGGAGACCCTGGCGACCGCCGCGGACCTCGTCGCCGCCGGCAAGATCCGGCACTTCGGCCTGAGCAACGTGCCGGGTTGGTACATCGGCTACGCGGACGCACTCTGTCGAGAGCGCGGCTGGCCGCTGCCAGCGGCCGTCCAGATCAACTACAACCTGCTGGAGCGCTCAGCCGAGCACGAGTTCCTTGGCTATGCCCGGTACAGCGGCATGGCGATGGTCGGCTGGGGACCGCTGGCCAACGGCCTGCTCGCCGGCCGATACCGCATCGACAGCAGCCGGCGCTCGGTGGAAGGGGCGGGCAGGCTCACCGAGTCCTTCGGGACCGGGAACGTGGACCCGTTCCGGGACCACGTTCCGCCGGTCCTGACCGCGCTCGAGGAGCTCTCCACCCGTACCGGGCGCTCCCCAGCACAGCTCTCCCTCGCCTGGCTACTGCGCCAGCCGGATCTGACCTCGATCGCGATCGGTGTCTCCGAGGAACGCCAACTCGACGACTGCTTGGCCGCGTTGGCCCTGGAGCTGCCACTCGACGAATGTCGCCAGCTGGACCTGGCAAGCCGCCGGCCCGTGCCGTACCCGTATCACTTCCTGGAGCCTGACATGCAGAAGCTGGTACACCAGCGCCACCCCGAACCCCAGTCCCGCCTGGAAGACCGATGAGGACCAAGACGGTGGAGGTCGTCGACGGCTTCCACGCGGATCCCGACCGCGTGCGGCACGTGGTGACCGGCGCCGAGTGGACACCCCTCAGCGGCGCCGTCGGCGCAGGCGCACTCCGCACCCGGCAGTGCTTCCCCACGACCGAGGCAACAGCGGGCCTGACCGCCCTGCTGGGACGAGAGCCCGAGTTCGACGCCGGAGCCGACGCCTTCGGGTTCTACACGTTCGTCTCCGCCGGTTCGGCAGCACACACCGAGGCCGACACGGCACGCGCGAACTGGGCCGCCGTGCTCTACCTCACCCCGCCGCACCTGTGCTCCGGGGGGATCTCCTTTCTCAGGGACGCCGAGACCGAGGCCCCGGAGATAACCATGCACGTACCCATCCGCTTCAACCGTTTGGTGCTGTTCCGCCCCAACCGGGTGCCCCATCGGGCAAGTGCAGGTTTCGGTACGGATCCGCTCAACGGGCGCCTGACCCAAGTCTTCCTGTTCAACTGACTACCCCAAAGGATCTGACGGACGATGCTGAGCAAATTGATCATCGTTGACGACTTCTACGCGGATCCCGATCGAGTCCGGGCCAAGGCCCTGTCAACCGACTACGCCGACATCACGCCCACCGACTACCCAGGCCTTCAGAGCCGGCGCAGCCTGCAAACCGACGCCCTGGCCAAAGCATTCGACGAACTCGTCCAGGCCCGCATCTGCTCGGACCCTGCGCGCTTCACATGGGGCGGCTTCCGCTGCGTCACCAAAGCCTCCGGACGCGGTACGAAGGTCCACGCGGACATCGCCATCGACTGGGCGGCCATGGTCTACCTCGCGCCCGACGCGCCAATGGAAGCCGGGACAGGATTCTTCAGGCACAAGGAGACCGACCTCGAATCACCACCGACTGACCGTCAGGCACGGGCACTCGGGTTCCGAGACGCGGCCGACTTCGACGACAAGATCGTCCGCCGGGACATGGGCGACCTGTCCAAATGGGAACAGACGGGGTGGGTAGGCCCGGTCTACAACCGGCTCGTCCTCTTTCGCGGGTGCGAGTTCTACCACGCCCCACTCGCAGGCTGCGGCGACGACGCCGGAAGCGGACGGCTGACCCACAACTTCTTCTTCAACGTGGTCGCCGACCCCGACGACGCGGTCTACCCCGTCCAGGCATGACCCGCGGAAAGGAAGCCTGATGCGAACACTGCTCGACTGCGCAGTACAGGCTGCTCAAGCCCACGCCGGCCCGACACAACGTTTCACCCTGGTCGGAGTTGAAGCAGCCTCCCTGGGCGCCACGGGCGCGCGCTCGTACGTCCAGGCATCGATCGCCGCAGGCCGCACGCACACCTCCGCCCGGGAGTTAGCCGACACCGGCACAAGCCTGCAGACGCTGGCCCTGGCCCTCCTGTCGGAGGAACAGCAGCTCGATCACATGTGGCTCATCGACGGATGGCGCCTGCTCCGACTCCATGGAACGGCTGTCGACCTGCAGGGGGCCCGGCTGCGCGGAGCCCAGCTCCAAGGGGCCCACCTCGCCGGCGCCGATCTCAGAGAGGCCGATCTGGCTGGCGCGGACCTGGAGAAGGCGGACCTGTCCGGATCCAACCTCACCGGCGCCAATCTGGCCGGCAGCATCCTTGCCCGGGCAAACCTGAGGGCTGCCGACCTCACCGAAGCCGAACTCTGCCGAACAGACCTCCGCCACTCCGACCTACGAGAGTCCCGCTGCACTCGGGCCGCTTTCCGTGGCGCCGACCTCTGGGAAGCTGTGATCTCCGACCTCGATCTCTCCCAAGCCTTCGTCGACGGCGCCGAGCTCGACCGGGTAGGCCGGTTCTCAGACCAGCACTAAACCTGTCTTACCTTCTTCCGGAAGAAACTTCAGTCGCCACGAGCGCTGATGGCCGACGAGGGCAGAGATCCTCGTCGGCCATCGCGTTTGCGCTGGTCAGGACCGCGCAGTCGATGGCGTAGCCGGCCACGGTTTCCGGCGGGAGGGGGATCACGCGTTCCACGGTGACGTCGAGGGAGACGGTCCCACTCCGGTGCCGGCGGGTACCGCAGGTGTCAGAGGCCGAGGATGCGGACGGCCGTCTCGCGCATCTCGACCTTGCGGATCTTGCCGGTGACGGTCATCGGGAACTCGTCGACCACGTGCACGTAGCGCGGGATCTTGAAGTGGGCGAGCCGTCCGGTGCAGTAGTCCCGCACGGCCTCGGCGGTGAGCGACTCGGCGCCCTCCCGCATCCGGATCCAGGCCATCAGCTCCTCGCCGTACCTGGCGTCGGGGACGCCGATCACCTGGACGTCGAGGATGTCCGGGTGGGTGTAGAGGAACTCCTCGATCTCGCGCGGGTAGAGGTTCTCCCCACCGCGGATCACCATGTCCTTGATCCGCCCGGTGATCGCCAGGTAGCCGTCCCGGTCCATCACGGCGAGGTCGCCGGTGTGCATCCAGCGGGCCGCGTCGACGGCCTCGGCGGTGCGCTCGGGCTCGTTCCAGTAGCCGAGCATGACGGAGTAGCCGCGGGTGCACAGTTCGCCGGGCTCGCCGCGTGGGACGGTACGGCCGGTGGCCGGGTCGACCACCTTGACCTCCAGGTGGGGGCCGACCCGGCCGACCGTGGAGACCCTGCGCTCGACCGAGTCGCCGGTGCGGGTCTGGGTGGAGACCGGCGAGGTTTCCGTCATGCCGTAGCAGATGGAGACCTCGGCCATGCCCATCCGGTCGATGACCTCCTTCATCACCTCGGTCGGGCAGGGCGAGCCGGCCATGATGCCGGTGCGCAGGCCGCTGAGGTCGTAGCGGGCGAAGTCCGGGTCGGCGAGTTCGGCGATGAACATGGTCGGCACGCCGTACAGGGAGGTGCAGCGCTCGGCGGCGACGGCGGCCAGGGTGGCGCCGGGCTCGAAGGAGGGGGCCGGGATGACCATGCAGGCGCCGTGGGAGGTGGCGGCGAGGTTGCCCATCACCATGCCGAAGCAGTGGTAGAAGGGCACCGGGATGCAGATTCGGTCCCGCTCGGTGTAGTTGAGCAGCTCGCCGACGAAGTAGCCGTTGTTGAGGATGTTGTGGTGGGAGAGGGTCGCGCCCTTGGGGAAGCCCGTGGTGCCCGAGGTGTACTGGATGTTGATCGGGTCGTCGGGGGCCAACTCTGCCTGGCGATCGACGAGCAGGGCCGGGTCGGCCTCCCGGCCGGCCGCCAGAAGCGCGTCCCACGCGGGGCTTCCGAGCAGCACCACCCGCTCCAAGTCGCGGCAGTTCGGCCGGACTTCCTCGATCATCGCGGCGTAGTCCGAGGTCTTGAAGCGCTCGGCCGCGACCAGCAGCCGGATCCCGGCCTGGTTCAGCACGTACTCCAACTCGTGCGAGCGGTAAGCCGGGTTGACGGTGACCAGGATCGCGCCGAGCTTGGCGGTGGCGTACTGGGTGAGCGTCCACTCGGCGCAGTTGGGGGCCCAGATGCCGACCCGGTCGCCCTTGGCGATCCCGAGCTCCAGCAGGCCGAGCGCCAGCGCGTCGACGTCGGCGGCGAGTTGGGCGTACGTCCAACGGCGTTCGGTGGGACGGTCGACCAGGGCGTCGCGCTCGGGGAAGGCCCGGACGGCGCGGTCGAGGTTCTCCCCGATGGTGTCGCCGAGCAGCGGGACGTCCGAGGTGCCGGAGGCGTAGCTGCGCTGGGCGGGCGTGGTCGGCACGGGCTGGCTCCTGGGTGCGGCGGTGCGGGACGGGGACCATGGTCGCCGCTCCCGGGCCGGCACCGCCACCCCCGAACGGGGGTGCGGACACGGCGCAGGGGCCGTCCGTCGGGTTCGACGGACGGCCCCGGCGCTGCTGTCACTCGTTGATGCAAAGGGTCCCGATGGCCGGGTTGAAGATCCCGCCCGGGCTGAAGGTGTTGCCGCAGAAGTTGCCCTCGAAGTTGATCGGGAACTGGACCAGGTTGCCGGAGAGGAAACCGGGCGAGCCGATGGCCTGGCCGTTCGCGATCGCGTCACCGGCGGCGGCGGTGCCGGCACCGGCGAGGAGCGTCACCGCGGCGAGCGCGGTGGCGGCGAGGGTGGTGCGAATACGCATTGCGTCGCTCCTTGTGAGGGTGGCGAAAATCCGTGTGGCGATCACACGCCTCGCCGATCTCACGTGATCCTGGGCCCGGAACGCCGGGATTGCTCACTCCGAGGGCGTGTCACCCTCCTGTCCCGACGGGACGGCACCCGCAGAGCCCGCCACGCTCAGTGATTCCAGCAGCTCCCGGGCCGGTTCCAGTCCGGGTTCGGCCGCCACCGCGCGGTGCAGCAGACCGAGCGCGAGCGCCTCGTCCCCGGCCGCCAGGGCGTCCAGGGCCCGGTTGTAATCGATCCGACCGGCGTAACGCAGCCGGAACAGCACGCTCAGGTCCTCCCGGCAGGACGGGCAGCCCAGCGACTGCCGGTCCGCCGGGACCCTGCAGAGCGGGCACAGGACCTCGGGGAGGCTCACGGTGCTCATCGCGGACCGGCCTCCTCCGGGCGGACCGGGCCGAGCGACTCGGCGGCCGGCTCGCTGCCGAGCTCCCGCTCCGCCTGCGCGTACAGCGCCAGCAGGTTCGACATGTGGGTGTTGACCGCCTCCATGTTGGGCGCCTCCACCGCCTCGTCCAACCCGCGCAGCTCCGCCATGATCCGCTGCGCCAGGGCCGGCGAGACCATGTTCTGGTTGACGTAGACGTTGCACATGGTGAGCATCCGGAAGGTGTGCCCGAGCGAGTCGCACAGGTCGTCCGCCTTCTGGGCCGCGCGCATCGCGCCCTCCCAGTCGGCGGCCTCCCGGCGCAGCCGCAGCTCGGCGGCCACCGAGCGCAGCCGGTCCAGGTCGCTCGGGTCCAGGTGCTTCTCGCAGTAGTGGATGAACAGGCTCAGGTACGCCTCCGAGCCGCGCACCCAGCGCTGGGCCTTGAGCTGGCGCTGTGCCCGTTCCAGCGCCTCGTCCACCGACTGGCCGCGGGTCTGCCCGGCCGCCAGGTCGTCCAGGGTGTCCATCAGCCGCTGCGCCTCGCGCCTCTCGGCCTCGGTGAGCTCACCGCCCCAGCGGTCGGTGAAGGTCTCGATCTGCCGCTGCTGTTCCTCGACCTGCACCTTCAGCTCGGGGTCCAGGGTGACCCGCTCCAGCTTCACGGTCTTCTCGCCGCCGCCCTGGATCCGCACCGACAGGGTGATGGTGCGGTCCCGGTCCAGGCCGAAGGAGACCTCCACCGGGGTACGGCCGCCGAGCCCCTCGGGCAGCCGCAGGGTGAGGTGGCCGATCAGCTCGTTCTGCTGGGCGATCTCGTGCTCGCCCTCGTAGACCGCGACCTCCAGCCGCTGGCGGCCGCTGCCGGAGACCACGAACTCGCGGCTCACCGGCGAACTGGTCGGGTAGCTGGTGTTCTTGGGGATGATGACGGCGAGGCGGCCGTCGTTGAGCTCGATCCCGAGGTTCTTCGGGGTGATGTCGAAGGGGTTGGTGACCTGCATCAACTCGCCGCAACTGGTGCAGACTTCGCTGCCGGGCGGGTTGACCGTGCTGCAGGAGGCGCAGCGCAGGCCGACGTCCTCGGCAGCGGTGGACGCCACCCTGGTCTGACCGGGCGCGGCCGAGTTGAGCGGCTCGCCGCACAGCTCGCAGGCGGTCACACCGGGCGCCGAAGGGGTCCCACAGCGCGGGCAGTTGTCGCCGCGCACCACGGTGGCGGCCTGCGACTGCTTCGGGATGGTCGCCCCGGAGACGGCCGAACCGGCCATGTCCTGGCCGCACTTGGGGCAGGCGGCGGCCTCGGTTTCCACCGGGATGTGGCAGGCCGGGCAGGGGACCCGGTCTCCGCCGAGCAGGGAGGTGGCGCAGTTGGCGCAGTTGGAGGCGGACAGGTCGCCGGGGGCCCGACACTCGGGGCACTCCACCTCGCCGACCAGGGCGGACTGCACGGCCGCGCCGAGCGCCACGCACTGCATCGGATTGACGCCGCGCTTAATCCGGCGGGTGCCGAACACCTCACCGAGGCGCCGGACGACCAGCGGGATCGAGGTCGAGCCGCCGACCAGCACCACCTCGTCGATGTCCCCGACGGTCAGGTTGGCCTGCATGATGGCCTTGTGGGTCAGCTCGATGGTCCGCTCGATCTGGGCCTCGATCAGCTCCTCGAAGCGGGCGCGCTCGAACTCCGTCTCCAGCACCAGCTGTCCGGCGCCCAGGCCCGGCAGGATGACCTCGGAGGACTCCTGGTTGGACAGCTCGATCTTGACGGCCTCGGCCGTGGAGGCGATCTTCGGGCGGTCGCGCAGGTCGGGCTGGTAGTCCGAGCCGTACTCCTCGCGGATGTCCTCCAGCAGCGCGGTGGTGATCGCGCGGTCGAAGTCGTCGCCGCCGAGCAGGTTGTCGCCCTCGATGCCGAGCACCGAGACCGAGCCGGGCACCAGCAGCAGGATGGAGATGTCGAAGGTGCCGCCGCCGAGGTCGTAGACCAGGACCGTCCGGCCCTCGTCGCCGGCGTCGGTGGAGTGCCCGTACGCGAGCGAGGCGGCGGTCGGCTCGTTGATGATCCGCAGCACGTGCAGGCCGGCCATCCGGCCCGCCTCCTGGGTGGCCGCGACCTGCCGCTCGCCGAAGTACGCGGGGACGGTGATGACGGCCCGGTGGAGCGGCTCGCCGAGGCGCTGCTCGGCGTCTTCCTTGAGCCGGTGCAGGATGATCGCGGAGATCTCGATCGGGGTGTAGGAGCGGCCGTTGAACCAGACGTTGACGTCGCCGTCGGTGCCCGCGGTGACCTTGTAGTCGACCTCCTTGAGGGCCGCCTGCACCTGCGGGTCCTTGAACTTGCGGCCCATGAACCGCTTGACCGAGCGGATCACGTTGGCGCCGTCGATGGCGATCCGGCTGCGCGCGGTGGAGCCCACCAGCAGCTCGCCCTTGCGGCCGCTGCCGACCACGGAGGGCGTGGCCTCCTGGTTCTGCCGGTTGAAGATGATCTCCGGTTCGCCCCGGCGCAGGTGGGCCACCACGGAGTTGGTGGTGCCCAGGTCGATGCCGAGTGTGCGGTACATGTCGTTCCCCTCTTGCCCCTCGTGGTCCTGGCTACTTCTTGCGCTTGCCGCGCTTGCCCTGCTTGCCCGCGGCCCTGGCGTGCCGACGGACCCGGGGTGGCACCGGCCTGGCCGAGGCTTCGACGGGCGGGGCGGCCCCCGGTTCGACCGCGGGGGACCCGGCGACCGGCGGCTCGACGGCGGTCCCCTCGACGGTCTCGGGTTCGACGGACTCATCGGGCTTGAGCTCCGCGATCCGCGGGTCCGCCGCAGACGACAGCGCCTCCTCCGGTGCGGCGACCACCACTTGGGCCCGCCGCAGCACCTCCTGCTCCCAGAAGAACCCGGTCACCACCGTCTGCAGCACCGTCTCCGGCGCCACCCCCGGCCGCACCTCGGTGCCGACGATCTCGGTGAGCGCCGGATCCGCGGCCAGCCCCTCCAGCCGCATCGGCCGCACCCCGGCCTTGGCGAGCCGGCCGAGCAGCCGTCGGCGAGTGGCCTCGATGCCGGCGCCGCGCCCGAGCGCCACCAGCTCGCGGTCCAGGCCGAGGGCGGCGAGCGCGTCGTCCACCTCGACCAGGACGCCCAGCAGTTCGCGCTGTTCGGCCCGGGCGGTCTGCTTCTGCTCGGTCAGTTTGTTCCCCAGCAGCGAGGCGCGGAACAGCAGTTGGCTGAACTTGGCGTCCAGGTCGACGGACTCGACGCCGGGCGGGACCTCCAGCCGCTGGTGGCCGTCGAGCAGGGATGCGGTCGGTGCGTCGGTCATTCGGGTACCTCGATCTGCGGCAGCACGGACAGGTCTGCCGCGTAGCGGGCGGGGACGGGCGGCTCCGGGTCGGCCCCGCCGGGCGCGGGCTCGGCGAAGTCGGCGGCCAACTCGGCGCGGTGCAGGGCCAGCAGGGCGGGGGCGGGCGGTAGCGGCGGGCGCTCGATCACCAGCAGCGGTTCGGCGAGCGCGGGTGCGAGCAGCTCGGCGGCCCGGTCGACCGGCTCGGGCGGGAGCGGCTGCTGGAGGTCCACCTCCAGCCGGCGGTCCGGGTTGCGCAGCAGCGCGGCGGCGTCCTGGATCTGCTGGCGGGTGAACCGGCCCTCCTTCAGCGCCTTCCCCACCGAGAGGTTGATCTCGCGCACCCCGGCCGTGAGCGGGATGCCCAGGACCTCGTACGGCGATGGTTCGTGCAATGGCATGGCGGGCGGTCTCTCTCCTCACGGTTCCGGGCACTTGACGGGACGACGGATCGCGAACGGCCGGGCGTACGGCCTACGACGACGGCAACTGCCGTGCGACTGCCGGTCAGCGGAGCATGTTGATGCGCACCTGCAGGGCGCGCAGCTCGTGGTCGTCCGGGTTGTGCTCGACGGCCTGGCGGATCAGCTGGCGGGCATCCCGGTACTGGCGCGCGTTGGCCCGGGCGACGGCGTAGGAGCTGTAGACGACGCCGAGTTCGCCGTGCAGCTTCGCGACGTCCTCCGGGGTGCGGGACAGCTCGAGCGCCTCCTCCAGCAGCCGGATCGCCTCCGCGTAGCGGCGGCGCTCGTAGTGACCGATCGCCTCGCCGCGCCAGACGCTGACCATCAGCCGGCGGATGTCGGCCGAGTCCTCGTAGGACATGGCCTTCTGCAGCATCGCGACCTGGGCGGTGAAGGGGCTGTCCTGCATGTCGTCGATGACGTGGTTGGCGAGCAGCACCGCGACCCGGCGCGGGGCCTCGTGGGTGACGTCGCCGTCCCACTCCGGGTCGGCTCGCAGTGCCTCGGCCATCAGCTCGACGGCGGAGGCGCGGTCGTCGGCGAAGGCGGCCGAGCGCGAGAGCCGGCGCATGACGAAGGCGAGGCCGAGCCGGTGCTCCGGGTCGGGGCTGAGGTCGATCAGCCGGTCCCACATGTCGGCGGCCTCCATCAGCTCCTCGTCGGAGGCGTCGGGGCGGCTGAGCTGGCCGGCCCGGTTGCCCAGGGCGGCCCGTAGGAATTCCTTGGCGGTCGGGTCGTCGGGGACGAGGTCGAGGCTCTTCCGCAGCAGCGCGATGGCGCGCGGGTAGTCCTTGTCCTCGTTGTTGATCTTGCGGGCCCACTGGGCGTAGGTGGCGCCGAGGTCGCCGCGCACCTCGCGGTCGTCCGGGGCCAGCGCGAAGGCCTTCTCCAGCAGCGCGGCGGCCGCGGCCTGGTCGTCGTCGCTGCTCTTGAGCAGGGCGCGGGCGGCCCGGACGCCGGATTCGGCGGCGATCTGGGCGACGTCGGCGGGCAGCTCGATTCCGGGGACGGTCCGGGCGCGGGTGAGACAGTCCAGGGCCTCGCGCCAGTCCTGGTGGCGGTGGTGCTCACGGGCCTGGCTGACCAGGGACTCGCCGAGCAGCGCCTGCCAGCCCTCGCCGCGCTCGTTCTCGGCGACCGCGTCCAGGGCGGCGACGGCGGCGGCCTGGCGGCCCTGGAGGCTCAGGTAGCGCTGCGGGCCGAGCTCGCCGAACAGGCCGAGCGCCCGGGTGAGCGCGGGGGCGTCGGGCCCGGCGGGGCGCCGCCAGGCCCGTACGGCCTGCTCGAAGGCGGCGGCCCAGGCGGCGGGTTCGGGCTCGGCGCGGAGCAGCCGGTCGAGGGTCGGGCCGACGGCGAGGCGGCGGGCGGGGCGACCGGGCAGGGTGATCCGGACGTCTTCCCGCTCGAAGGCGTCGGCGGCGTGGGTCTCCATGCCCAGGCGCAAGGTCCAGGCGGTGACCTCGTCGCCGGTGCGTCCGGCGGCCCGGTCGAGGGCGCGCAGGTCCTCCCGGAGGCGGTCGGTGAGCGCGGTCCGGGCGGCGGCCGTCCGCTGCGGCTCGGCCTGGCGGCCGGTGATCCGGGCGGTCTCGGCCCACAGCTCGCTCTGGTGCAGGGCGGCGACCAGGCAGCCTAGCGTCCAGGCCCAGACGTCCTGGTCGTCAGCGGTTACGGCCAGCCGGTAGCCGGAGAGGCCGAGGGCGTGCAGCAGCCGGGGGTGGGCCGGGTCCTTGAGCAACAGCTCGCGGTAGGCCTGGTAGGCCTCACGGTGGCGGCCCTCGACGGCGTGCTGGTGGGCCTCGTGCTCGCCGAGCAGGACCAGCGCGCCGGCCGCCTGCGGGTGGCCGGGGGCGAGGGTGAGGGCCTGACGCAGGTCGCCGGCGGCCCGTCCGGGCTGCTCGGCGGCGAGCGCGGCGCCGGCCCGGCGGACCAGGACGGCGGCCCGGGCGGCGCCGGCGTCCTCCGGCAGGTCGGCCAACGCCTCGTCGAGGCGGCCGAGTTCGGCGCGCAGCAGGGCGAGGTCGAGCCGCAGCGGCGCGGCGGCGGCGCTGTCGCCGAACGCCTCGGCCCAGGCGGCGAGGACGGGTTCGGCCTGCTCGGGGGTGCCGGCCCGGCGGGCGCAGTCCACGACGGCGCGCAGGGCGGGGCCGGTGCAGCGGACGCAGCGCGGGGAGGCGGCCCCGGCGGGGGCGTGCAGGTGGGCGGCGCAGGTCTCGCGGCCGCAGCCGCCGCAGGCGCCGGTGGCGGGGCGGGCGCAGGCGGCGCAGTCGCCGGTGGGCTGCGCCGGAGCCGTCATGGGAGCGGTCAGGAAGTGGCGGTACCAGTCCAACGCGATCGCCCAGTTGCCGGCCCGTTCGGCGAGCAGGGCGCGCAGTCGGGCGAGCGCCGGGTCGCCGGCCGGGTCGGGGTCGAGCGGGGCGAGCAGGGCGATGGTCGGGACCGGACGGCCCGCCAGCAACGAGACGGCCGCCAGGTGGTAGCGATCGCGCAGTCCGGCGCTCGCGTCCAGCAGGGCGGTGACCCGCTCGGGCGCGCCCTCGGCCAGGGCGAGGGCGGCGCGCAGCCGGGACTGCCGGTGGGTGAGGGCGCCGGGCAGGGTGTCGGCCAGGGCGAGCGCGGCGGCGGCCCCTTGCCGGACCTCGGGGTGGTCGCGGCCGGTGACCAGCAGGTGGGCGGCCTCGCGCAGGGCGGCCTCGCGCAGCGCGGACCGGTACCCGGGAGCGGCGGGGTGTTCGGCGGCGGCCCGCTGCCACAGCTCGCGGGCGGCGACCGGGTCGGCGGCCAGCCGGGTGCGGGCGAGCCGGTCGCGGGCCAGGGCCTGGAGTTCCCGCAGCTCGGGGTCGTCCAACTGCTCCCAGCGGGCGAGGGCGCCGGCCTGGTCGTCGGTGCGGGCGAGGGCCAGGCCGAGGTGGAAGGCCGCGATCCGACTCCAGCGGGAGTCCGGTTCGGTGTCGGCCTCGGCGCGCAGGACCGGCTCGGCCTCGGCGGCCTGCCCGGCGGCGACCAGGGCGGCGCCGAGCCGGACCCGGGCCGCGCGCCAGTCGGGAGCCTGGCCGAGGCCGGCCCGATAGTCGGCGGCGGCCTCGGCGGGGCGCTGGGCCCGTTCGTGGACCAGGGCGAGACCGAACCGGGCTGGGGCGAAGGAGGGTTGGACGGTCAGGGCGGCGGTGAACTGCTCCCGGGCCTGGTCGTCGGCGCCGAGCAGCAGGGCGAGTCGGCCGAGGGCGTAGCGCGGGCGCGGGTCGCCCGGGGTCTCCCCGGCGGCGGCCGCGAGGTCGGCCCAGGCGGCGTCGGTGACGCCGAGCCGCTGGCGGGCCAGGCCTCGGAACAGCAGGCAGTCGGTGCGCAGCGCCGGGCCCCGCCCCCAGGGGGAGGGCTCACCGGGGCCGCGGCGCAGCGCCTCGTCGAAGGCGGCGACGGCGGGTTCGTCCCGGTGCAGGGTGAACAGCTGGGCGCCCCAGCGGAACCAGAGTTCGCTGCTGCCGCCGGGGGCGGCCGCGGCGAGCAGGGGTTCGGTCTCGGCGGCCCGGCCGGTGGCGCGCAGCAGGGCGGCCCGGGCGAGCACCGGCCAGTCCCGGCCGGGCAGGGCGGCGAGGGCGCGGGCGGTGGCGTGGTCGCGCTGGTCGGTGCCGCCCTCGCGGCAGAGCTGCTGCAGCCAGTGCTGGGTGCGGGCGGCGGCCTCGGCCTCCTCGACGGGGTCGGCGCCGGCGGCGGTGGCTTGGAGGAAGGCGAGCAGCGGTCCGAGGTCGCCGTCGGGGGCCTGCATCCGTTCCTCGGCGAGGCGGCGCAGGCTCCAGCGGGGCAGTTGCCGGGCCGGGTCGGTGAGCAGCGGGAACGCCTCGCGGTGGAGGGCGAGGGTGGCCTGCTGGTCGCCGGTCGGGATGGTGGCCTCGGCCTGGCCGAGCAGGGCAAGGCCGCGCTGGGGGCGCAGTTCCCGGGGCCCGGTGGCGAGTCGGCGGGCCAACCGGGCGTAGCGGCGGCGGGCCTGGGAGGCCTTGCCGGCGGCGAGTTGTTCGGCAGCGGTGGCGAGGGCCTTGGCAACGCCCGTGGCGTCCAAGGTCGTTCGCCTGCGCGCCAGCACGACGGCCGCACCCCCGGCCAGTGCCACCACGATCAGCAGCACCGCGATCAGCAGCATGCACCGTCCCCCTGTTGTTCAACAGCCGTCCACGCCATGATCAACAACCCCCGTACGACCATGAGTTGACGTTATTTCATGATGTTGCTCGGGCGCCCATCAGAATAGGCCCTCCTCCGGGCGGACGAACAGGAACCCGGACTATCCTGGGCAACGCATCAGCAGCGGTGAGAAGCGTCGGGGGTCGCGTGTCCGAGTCTCGTTGGGTTCCCGGCCTCCGGTTCGGGCCCGAGTTCGACCCCGAGCAGTACGAACTCCTGGAGTTCCACCACCGGGGCGGCGAGGCCGAGGTGTGGCGTGCGGTGCGCACCGGCCACAACGGGATCAGGGAACTGGTCGCCGCGAAGATCATGCTGGAACGCGACCCCTCCGAGGTGCGGCGCTGGCTGGGGCGTTGGGACGACGTCTCGCACAACGCCCACCGGCTCGGCGTCACCGACCTGGTGGTGCCCAGCTTCCTGCTCGGCCCCTCCCCGCACCGGCCCGGCGCGGTGCCCTCCGGCGGGCTGTTGGGCTATCAGATCTCGCCCTGGGTCGACGGCGTGCCGCTGCACACCTGGGCGCGCGGCCAGCGCGGCGGCCCGTCGGCGGTGGCCGAGGTGCTGGCGCGGCTGTGCCGGATCGTCGACGAGCTGCACCGCAAGCGCTGGGTGCACCGGGACATCTCCCCCGCCAACGTGCTGGTGGACTCCCAGGGCCAGGTCAAGCTGATCGACCTGACCTTCCTCGCCCCGCTCGACCACACCCTGACCGTCGCGGTGTTCACCCCCGGGCACGTCCCGCCGGAGGCCGAGCAGGTCGGCGGCTTCCCCACCACCGCCAAGGACCTCTTCGCGGTCGGCACCCTGGCCCGCACCCTGCTGCTGCCCGACCACGGCCGGCTCGACCACCGGCTCGCCACCGAGCAGGCTCGCGCCGAACTGCTGGCGGCCGGCTACGGCGAGGAGTTGGCCCACTGGGCCTGCGAGCCGCTGGCCCGCGACCCCGACCGCCGCCCCGCCCCGCTCGGCCCCTGGGTCTCCCGCGGCCGCGAACTCCTGCGCGCCCACCGTCCGGTGGCGCGCACCGCGGGCCTGGCCGTCCTGCCCGACCGGGCCGGCCGGCCGCTGGTGGTCACCGGCGGCGCCGACGGCACCGCGCTGGCCGGACCGGGCCGCATCGGCCAGCGGCTGCCCGCCGGCCAGGGCCCTGGAGCGGTACGGGACTTGACGGCCGGCTGGGCCGGGCGCCAGGGCGAGCTGGTGGTCTGCGCCGAGGACCGGACCGGCACCCTCTGGGTCGGCACCGCGACCGGCTGGTGGGAGGCGGCGCGCGGGGTCAGCGGGCTGGCCGGGGCGGTCAACTCGGCCGGGGAGCTGACGGTGTGGACCGCGGCCGGCGGCGCGCTGCGCTCCTACCGCTGGGCCCCCGGCCTCACCCTCACCGGTCAGGAGCACCCCGGCTGCCCCGCCGACCGGGTGCTCGCCGCCGAGGAGGAACGCCCCGGCGCGTGGCTGGTCCTGGTCGAGCACCGCGAGCGGGTGCTCAGCTGGCGGCCCGGCTCCGTCCAGCCGCCCGTCCCGCTCGGCCTGCCGGGCGCCCTGCGCGCCGGGGCGCTGGCCCGCACCTCCGCCGGACCACAGGCGGCCGCCCTTCGGGCGGACGGCTCCGTCCAGCTGCACACCCTGGGTACTCCCGGGACCGGCACGGAGATCGGCGACGGGGAGCCCGCCCTCGGCATCGCCATGGCCGGCCACCGCGGCGGGCCCACCATCGCCCTGGCCGGCGCGGGCGGCGTACGGCTGCGGCTGCCGGCCGGCGGCGCCTCGCGTCGGCCGCGCTGGTGGCGGCCGACGCTGCGCCCGGCCACCCGGGTCGCGCTCACCGTGGGCGACGACTGGCGGCTCTGCCTGGCGGCCGTGGTGGAGGGCGAGTTGCAGGTGTGGCAGGAGGACGCGGCCTACCGCTGGCAGGCGGTGGAGCTGCCGGAGGAGGGCTGAGCCCCGCCGGGCACGGTGCGCCGGGCTCGACGGACCCTAAGCCTCCGGGCAGCCGTGGAGGAGCTCGACGAAGGCCTCACCGGCGGAGTCGGACGGGAGGATCCGCAGCGCCGCGTCGCAGTCCGGCGTGCTGATCACGTAGCGCTCGGCGAGGTAGGAGAAGTCGTCCCAGGACTCCCAGACGTGGGCGCGCAGCAGGACCCGCCCGCAGCGGGTGCAGCCGATCCACGGCACCAGCACCAGGTCGGCGAGTTCCGGCTCGCTCCAGCCCGTCAGCACTTCGGCCTCGTCGCGGTCGCCGTCGAGCAGCCGCACCGGAGCGGGCGCGCCGTCGCCCGGGCAGCGCAGGAGGCCAGGAGTGAGCCGCTCGCGCTCGCCCCACTGCTCGGCGAGCACGGAGATCTGCGCCCGGTCCGCACCGCCGACCGGGACCTGGCGGGCGAGCAGGCCCTCGACCAGCAGGCCGAGCCCGCACTCCTGCTCCCCGATGTCCCAGCAGTCCTTGACCTCCTTCGAGGCGGGCTCCGGAAGGAGATCGGCTATCCGGTACCAGAGGGCGGTGTCTTCGTCCATGGGTCGGACCCTAACCCGCGACCGACACCCCTCGGCCGACCAGGGCCTCCGGCAGCACGTGCACCGGCCCGGCGGCGCTGACGTACGCCTCGCCGCCCACCGGCCACGGGCGGTCGGCGGAGGCGATCAGGGTGTCGGGCAGCCCGGCGGCCTCGGGGCGGAGTTCGACGCGGTGGTCGTGGCCCCGGAAGTCGCTGCCGAGGACCTTCGCCGGGACGGCGCCGGCCGCCGGCTCGGCGGTCAGCCGGAGTTGGCCCGGGCGCAGCAGCGCCAGACCGCTGCGCAGCGCCGGGTCGGAGGCGGTCAGCGGGAACGCGCCGAAGGGGGTGCGGGCCTCGACTCCGCTGATCTCGGCCGGAATCAGGTTCGCCTCGCCCAGCACCCGGGCGACGGCGGCGTCCGCCGGGCGGTGGTACAGCTCGTCCGGACTGCCGGACTGGGCGATCCTGCCGTCGCGCAGCACGGCGATGGTGTCGGCGAAGGAGAGCGCCTCGTCCTGGTCGTGGGTGACCAGGACCGCCGTGGTGCCGGACTGCCGCAGGGTGGCGGCGACCTCGCGGCGCAGTTCGGCGCGCAGGGTGGCGTCCAGCGCGGCGAACGGCTCGTCCAGCAGCAGCAGGCGCGGCCGGGGCGCCAACGCCCGGGCCAGGGCGACGCGTTGCTGCTGGCCGCCGGAGAGCTGGTGCGGGCGGCGCTCCCCCAGGCCGGGCAGGCCGACCAGGTCCAGCAGTTCACCGACCCGGGCGCGCCGTTGCGCCCGCGGCAGGCCGAAGCCGATGTTGGCGGCGACGCTCAGGTGCGGGAAGAGCGCGCCGTCCTGCGGGACGAGGCCGATGTCGCGGTGTTCGGCGGCGAGCCGACTGCGGCCGTCGTCCAGGACACGGTCGTGCAGCACGACCTGCCCGGCGGCGGCCGGGTGGAAGCCGGCCAGCACTCGCAGCAGGGTGGACTTGCCGCAGCCGGAGGGGCCGAGGACGCAGGCCAGGGCGCCGTCCGGCACCGCGAGGTCGATGCCGTGCAGGACCGGGCTGCGCCCGTGCGCGGCGTGCAGGTCGACGACGGACAGTCCGGTCACTGGTTCTCCCCAGGACGGCCGAGGGTACGGCGGGTCAGCAGCAGGACGGAGGGGACGGACAGCGCGACCATCAGGGCCGCGTACGGCGCCGCGGCCCCGTAGGCGAGGCCGCTGGTGTAGACCCAGAACTGGGTGGCCAGGGTCTGGGTGCCGGTCGGGCGCAGCAGCAGGGTGGCGGTCAGCTCGGTGGAGGCGGTGAGGCCGACCATGGCGACGGCGGCGCCGAGACCGGGCAGCACCAGCGGCAGGGTGACCCGGCCGAGCACCGCGAGCGGCCGGGTGCCGAGGGAGCGGGCGGCCTCCTCGACGCCGGGCGGGACCTGCGCGAGGGCGGCGCGTACGGCCGTCAACGCCAGCGGGAAGAACAGCAGGACGTACCCGAGGATCAGCATCGGCGGCTGCTGGTACAGGGGCTGGGCCCAGCGGACCGCGAAGTAGACCACCGAGAGCGCCACCGCGATGCCGGGCAGCGCCCGGGTGAGGTAGGCGACCCGCTCGACCGCGCGGGCCGGCCGGGTGCCGCGCCGCCAGCCGTACAGGGCGACCGGGACGGCGGCGGCGGTGGCGACGAGGGCCGCGCCGAGCGCGTACCCGAGGGTGGCCAGGGTGGCGCCGAGGACGGAGGCCGAGGGCAGGGTGGTGGAGCTGCCCTTGATCAGCCAGTACGCCAGCGCGTACAGCGGCACCCCGAGTGAGACACCGACCAGCGCGGCCAGCGCGCCGAGCGCCGGCACGGTCCAGCGGCCGAGGCGGACCGGCTGGGCGGGGCGGGCGAGGGCACCGTGCCGGGCGACCCGGGCCCGGCGGCCGGCCCAGGCCTCCAGGCCGACCAGCAGCAGGGCCAGCGCGACCAGCACCAGGGTGAGCAGGGAGGCCGAGGCCGCGTCGAAGCCCAGCTTGTACTGGGTGAACACGGCGGTGGCGAAGGTGGTGTAGCGCAGCATCGCGAAGGCGCCGTACTCGCCGAGCAGGTAGAGCGAGACGAGCAGGACGCCGCCGGCCAGCGCGGGCCGGGTGAGCGGGAGGGTGACCCGCCACAGGGTGGCGAGGCGGCCGCGGCCGAGCGAGCGGGAGACCTCCTCGGCGGCGGCGTCGCCGTGCCGCAGGGCGGCCGCGACCGGTAGGAAGACCAGCGGGTAGAGCGAGCAGGTCATCACCAGCACCGCGCCCCAGTAGCCGTGCACGGAGCGGAACAGCGAGACCCAGGAGTAGCCGCGGACGAACTCCGGTACGGCCAGCGGCAGGGCGAGCGCGACGGTCCAGGCGCGGCGCCCGGGCAGGTCGGTGCGTTCGACCAGGTAGGCGGCGCCGAAGCCGAGGACGGCGGTGGCGAGGGTGACGGCGGCGGTCAGGCCGAGGGTGTGCCCGAGCAGGGTGGCGATCAGCGGGCGGCCGAGCAGCCGCCGGGTCTGGTCCCAACCGGCCTGCGCGGCCTGGGCGATGACGAAGCCCAGCGGCGAGGCGACCACCGCGACGACGGCGACGGCGACGGGGGCGAGTAGGCCGGTGGCCCGCCCGCGCCACCGCCGCCCGTCAGCGGGGATCGTCACTGGAGCAGACCGGCGTCCTGCAGCAGGGCCAGGGCCTGCTTGCCGTCGCCCAGCTGCGCCGGGTCGGCGACGGTGCCGATGCCGTCCAGGGCGGGCAGTTCGGGCTTGCCCTTCACGCCGTCGACCAGCGGGTACTCGTAGCTCGCGGAGTTCGCGATGACGGTCTGGGCCGGGGCGGAGGCGAGGTAGCCGAGGAAGGCCTGGGCGGCGGCCTGGTGCTTGCCGTGCTTGAGGACGGCGGCGCCGGAGACGTCGACCAGCGAGCCCGGGTCGCCCTTGGCGAAGTAGTGCAGGGTCGCGTGGGTCTCGGCGGCGCCCTTCTCGTCGCGCATCCGGTAGAAGTAGTAGTGGTCGATGACGCCGCCCTCGACCTCGCCGCTGTTGATCGCGGCGGAGAGGTTCTCGTTGCTGTCGTAGACCTTGGCGTTGTCCTTGAGGCCCTTGAGCCACTGCTTGGCCGCGTCCTCGCCCTTGGCCTTGAGGACCTGGGTGACGACCGGGGCGAAGTCGGTCTCGCTGGGGGCGATGCCCAGGCGGCCCTTCCACTCGGGCTTGGCCAGGTCGAGCACGGAGGCGGGCGGCGCGGTGTCGGCGCCCTTGCCGGTGCCGGCCAGGAAGGCGGAGGTACGGGCGGAGATGCCGACCCAGTCGCCCTTGCCGGAGCTGTCGGCGGCCGGCACGGACTTGAGGGTGTCGGGGGCGACCTTGGTGAGCAGGCCCTTGTCGCCGAGGACGGTGAGCGCGGGCGGGTTCTCGGCGTAGAAGACGTCGGCCGGGGAGGCGTCGCCCTCCTGGAGGATCTGGTTGGCCAGCTCGGCCTCGTCGCCGGAGCGCAGCTCGACCTTGATGCCGGTGCGCTTGGTGAAGTCCTCGGTGAGCGCCTTGACGGTCTGCTCGTGCTGGCCGCTGTAGAGGGTGATCGTCTGGCCGGCCAGGGCGGTGCCGGAGGGCGCGGGCGCGGCGCTGTCGCCGCCGGAGCCGCCGGAGCTGCCGCAGGCGGTGAGCGCGAGGGCGCAGGCGGCGACGAGGGACAGGCCTGCGAGGGGCCGAGCGGTACCGAGCATGGTGAGGGTCCTCCGGAAGGGCAGGGATCGACGGCCGGGCCCCTCGGAAAGTGAGGAGCGACGGCCTGACGGCACGAGAACCTAAGGCAGGAAAGGCTTGCCTAACAAGTGCCGGAGCGTCACATCTCGGTCCGGTCGCGACAGGGTAGAACTTCGGTGAGTGAACCCCCAAGCCCACGTAAAACGCCCTTCAAGCGCAGGTCAGAATGGGCGTACGCGGACAACTCTGGCTCCGGCCGTCGGCCGACCGTCAGCGATCTTCACTACGGTGCGTTACGCGCGCGGGTGCACAAGGACGGCCCCGACGAGCCCGGGCCCCGGAACCGGGCAGCGGTTCCGGGGCCTCGGGGCCTCGGCGGAGAGGGCTCAGCGGAAGCGGCGCAGCCGGAGGCTGTTGCCGACCACGAAGACCGAGGAGAAGGCCATCGCGGCCCCCGCGATCATCGGGTTGAGCATCCCGGCCGCCGCCAGCGGCAGGGCGGCGACGTTGTAGCCGAACGCCCAGAACAGGTTGCTCTTGATGGTGCCGAGGGTGCGGCGGGAGAGCCGGATGGCGTCCGCCGCGGCCAGCAGGTCGCCGCGGACCAGGGTGAGGTCGCCCGCCTCGATGGCGGCGTCGGTGCCGGTGCCCATCGCCAGGCCGAGGTCGGCCTGGGCGAGCGCGGCCGCGTCGTTGACGCCGTCGCCGACCATCGCCACGATCTTGCCCTCGGCCTGCAGCCGCTTGACGGTGTCCACCTTGTCCTGCGGCATGACCTCGGCGATCACGTGCTCCGGCTTGATGCCGACCTCGGCGGCGACCGCCTCGGCGACCAGCCTGTTGTCACCGGTCAGCAGCACCGGGGTCAGGCCCAGGGCCCGCAGCTTGGCGATGGCCTCGGCGCTGGTCGGCTTGACCGCGTCCGCCACCTCCAGCACCGCCCGCGCCTCGCCGTCCCAGCCGACCGCGATCGCGGTGCGGCCGGCCGCCTCGGCCTTGCGCTTGGCCTCGGCGAGGGCCTCCGGCAGGTACTGCGACCACTCGTTGAGCAGCGCCTCCCGGCCGGCCACGACCGCGTGGCCGTCCACCACGCCCTGGACGCCCAGGCCCGGTACGTTCTCGAAGCCCTCGACGGCGGGCAGTTCGCCGGCTTTGGCGGCGGCGGTGGCGATCGCCCGGGCGATCGGGTGCTCGGAGGCGTGCTCCAGGGCGCCGGCCAGGCGCAGCACCTCGGCCTCCGTGACACCCTCGACGGCGTGGACGGCGAGCAGGGTCATCCGGCCGGTGGTGACGGTGCCGGTCTTGTCCAGGACGATGGTGTCGACCTTGCGGGTGGACTCCAGGACCTCAGGGCCCTTGATCAGCACGCCCAGCTGGGCGCCGCGGCCGGTGCCGACCAGCAGCGCGGTCGGGGTGGCCAGGCCCAGGGCGCACGGGCAGGCGATGATCAACACGGCCACGGCGGCGGTGAAGGCGGCGGTCCAGCCCTCGCCGGTGCCCAGCCAGTAGCCGAGGGTGGCCACCGCGAGGGTGATCACGATCGGCACGAAGACCGCGGATATCCGGTCCGCGAGGCGCTGCGCGGCGGCCTTGCCGTTCTGCGCGTCCTCGACGAGCTTGGCCATCCGGGCGAGCTGGGTGTCCGCACCGACCCGGGTCGCCTTGACGACCAGTCGGCCGCCCGCGTTGACGGTGGCGCCGGTGACGGTGTCACCGATCCCGACCTCGACCGGCACCGACTCACCGGTCAGCATCGAGGCGTCCACCGCCGAGGCGCCCTCGACCACCGTGCCGTCGGTGGCGATCTTCTCCCCCGGCCGCACCACGAACCGGTCTCCCACCGCCAGCTCGGCGATCGGGATCCGCACCTCGGCTCCGCCGCGCAGCACCGTCACGTCCTTGGCACCCAGTTCCAGCAGTGCCTTGAGGGCGGCTCCGGCGGTGCGCTTGGAGCGGGCCTCGAAGTAGCGCCCGGCCAGGATGAAGGCGGTGACGCCGGCCGCCGCCTCCAGGTAGATGTTCGACGCGCCGTCGCTGCGGGCGATGGTGAACTCGAAACCGTGCCGCATGCCCGGCATGCCGGCGTCGCCGAAGAACAGCGCCCACAGCGACCACAGGAACGCGGCGCCGGTGCCGAGCGAGACCAGGGTGTCCATCGTCGCGGCGCCGTGCCGGGCGTTGGTGAACGCGGCCCTGTGGAACGGCCAGGCGGCGTAGGTGACGACCGGGGCGGCGAGGGTCAGCGAGAGCCACTGCCAGTTGTCGAACTGCAGCGCCGGCGCCATCGCCATCGCGATCACCGGGACGGCCAGGGCCACCGCCGTGAACAACCGCTGGCGCAGCGGGGCCAGTTCGTCGGCCGGCTCGGCCTGCTCGGCGCCCTCGCCACCTGCGGCGGCCGGGGGCTTGGGCAGGGCGGCGGTGTAGCCGGTGGCCTCGACGGTGTCGATCAGGTCGGCCACCTCGACCTCGACCTCGAAGGTGACCTTCGCCTTCTCGGTGGCGTAGTTGACGCTGGCCGTGACGCCGTCCATCCGGTTGAGCTTCTTCTCGATGCGGGCCGCGCACGAGGCGCACGTCATTCCGCCGATCGAGAGTTCCACCTCCGCGGAGGCGGGTGCCTGCGTGGTCATCGTTGCTCCTCGTGACAGTCGTCGTGCCAGTCGTGCAGTGAGGTCGCGCCTGGCGTTGCCCGGCCGGGCCGTCATACCCTTGGGGGGTATCGGGCGGCGCCGGGTTCATTTATACCCCCGAGGGGTACCGAGGGCAAGCCCTCTGCGATACCCCAGGCGGGTATTCTTCGGGGCAGCGATCCGCTTGAGTTGATACCCCCATGGGGTATTCACTCGGGACATCGAGCCGGGGCCACGCGGTACCTACTGCATCGACACACTGGCCCAGGTCTCGCCGCCACCAAGGCCCTCCAGTCCGTCGCCCTGCACCTGCTCGACGCCCACCTCGCCCACTGCGTCCAGGACGCCGTCGCGGGCGGCGGCACCGAGGCCGACGCCAAGGTCGCCGAGGCCTCGCAGGCCGTCGCCCGGCTCGTGCGGGCCCGATCCCTTTCACTTCGAACGCCCCAGGAGACCGCCGTGAACACCGCCCCGCGCATCACCGCCTTCACCGTCGGCCTCGCCGCCGCCTTCACCGTGACCACCGATGGCAGCGCCGCTCCCATCGAGGAACCGGCCGGCGGCCACCAGCACTGAGCAGCCCCCGTACGGGCCGGGCGATCCCTCTGCGGATCGCCCGGCCCGTTCCCGTCCTGAAACCCGTTGGCCGGAGCGGGACTTCTCCGCCACCCTGACCGAATGCACAAGGAGATCGCCGACTTCCTGCAGGCCCGCCTCCACGAGGACGCCGACCTCGCCCGCCGCTGCGACGGCGGCGACGACTGCGGCACCTGGATCGCCGACGGCTCGACCGTGGACTTCTGCCACTCCGAACTCGCCGGCTTCCACCCCACCGTGGCCGCGCACATCGCCCGCCACGACCCGGCCCGGGTGCTGCGCGAAGTCGCCGCCAAGCGGCGGGTCCTGAGACGGCACACGCTCAGCCCGGCCTCCGGCGATCCCGACCTGCCCTGGGACAACCGGTACGACTGCCAGTACGACGGCGACGACTGGCCGTGCACGGACGTGCTGGACCTGCTCCTGCCGTACGCCGACCACCCCGACTTCCGCACCGGCTGGATACCAGCGGGCTACCGCTAGCCGGCGGCTCCGGGCCGTCCACCACAGCCCGACCGACCTGGCCCGCCGCCTCCGGGGCGGCGAGTACGGACCCGCACCCGAGTGCGAACCGGACCGGCCGCACGAGGAGTCCTGCTTCGCCGAGATGCCGACCTTCGCCGACACGGACGAGATCACCGCGATGCCGCGAACCCTCTGCCCGTACCTGGTCGACGACCACCTGCCGGTCCGGGCCCGCGACCTCGCCCACCGGCTCGTTGGTCTTCGTTCAATGCCGGAGGAGTTCGCAGAAGCGGTCCAGGGCATCGTCGGTGCGGCGGCGGTCGCCGGTGGTCGTGAGATCGAACAGGAGGCCGCGGATGACGGCCATGACCAGCGTGGGAGTAACAGTGTCGTCAGGGCCGGTGGTGATGTCGCGGAACGTGGCGCCGAGGGTGTTGAACCAGTCCGTGATCGCCTCGGCCCGGTCCGGGTAGTTCTCGGGGTGAGCGAGGCCGTCGGCGTGCACCTCGAAGAACAGCCGGACGAACGGCGCGCGCTCCGGTGCGCTGATCCAGGCCCAGATGCCGCGCAGGCGTTCCTCCGGAGACGCCGCCTCCGCCGGGAGGTTCTCAGCCAACCGTGTCGCACCGCGGCGGCGGGCCTCGGCAAGGACGGCGGATACCAACTCCTGCTTGCTCCCGAAGTCGTAGAGCAGCATCCGCGGGCTGGTATCGAGAGCCGCCGCCAGTGGCCGCAGACTCAACTCAGCCAGGCCGTGCGCCAGTACGTAATCGGTCGCCCGCGCCAGCGTGGCCTCCCGTCGGGCGGGATTCGGGGGTCGCCCCACGGTGGATCATCCTCTCGACGCTGCCCGATCTGAGCCTACGTCAGTATATGGTACGACTGTTTCAAGAACGGGAAGGGAGACAGTCATGCACTCACTCGACCGGGCACTCGTACTGGGCGCCGGAGGTCCCGTCGGCACGGCCTGGACGGCTGGGCTTGCCTGCGGACTGCACCGCGGCGGGGTGGATCTCGGCGAGGCCGACCTCATCGTCGGCACCTCGGCCGGCGCGATCACCGCCGCACTGCTGGCCACCGGTCAGGCTCCCGACCGGCTTGCCACCCCAGTACGCCCCACCGACTCCGGCAGCACTCCTCCCCAGGTGGATGGGCGCCGACTGGGCGAGGCGTTCGCCGTGCTCGGCGATGCCGCCTCGGACCCGGCCGGGGCACGGCGCCGAGTGGGCCAGATCGCGCTCGCCGCCGACACCGGCCCCGAGCAGGCACATGTCACCCGGATGCGCGCCATGGTCGGCGCAGACCAATGGCCGGACCGGCAGCTGCTCATCCCCGCGACCGACGCCGAGACCGGCGAGCAGGAGGTCTTCGACCGCGCGAGTGGCGCACCGCTGCCCTCCGTCGTGGCGGCGAGCACGGCCTTCCCGGGCATCTACCCGCCGATCACCATCAACGGCCGCCGATACATGGACGGCTCCCTGCGGTCGGCGACCAACGCCGGACTCGCGGCCGGAGCCCGCACGCTCGTCGTGATCGACCCGCAAGCGCACCTGTTCCCCCGCGAGATGCTCCACCAGGAGCTGGCGGTCGCCGCGGCGCACACAGTGGTGACCATCGAGCCCGATCCGGCATCAATACGCGCATTCGGCTCGGACCTGAGTGACCGGACGGCCTGGGAACCGGCCTATCAGGCGGGTCTTCGCCAAGCCGCCGATACCGCGGCGCAACTCCGCCTCGTCTGGAAGACCGGATCCGACACGGACTGAGCGCCGCCCGATCTCCGGAGTGCTGCTGCGGTCTCGTTCGCGAGTACATGACGTCTGCCCGAGCCGCATTCGCGCCTGGCCCGACTGGCAGCTGATTCGCGACCAGCCACCAACCAGGTCGTCCGATCGCCGGGGTCACGATCTACCGCTGGAGCAGGGGCGCATCCTCCGGCTACTCGGTGAGGCACCCGATCCACCCGGGCGCCTTCGCGCACAGGTGGATCGGGTGAGCGGAATCGATGCCGATGAAGGCGATCGCGCGCACCGCGCCGAACTCGACCAACTGGTGGGCGATTCACTGCACGTCGAACTCGATCGGGACGGTGATCTGCTTCGCCGTCTCGATCAGGGCATCGGGCCAGTGCATGCCGAAGACCGCGGCCGTGATCCTGGGCTCGACCGCCACCAGCGGCACCCCGATCGCGGTGCCCTGGCCGATGCCGAAGTAGCCGACCGGCCCGTCGGCGCCGATCTCCGGAAGCTCCCGAAGGGCGTCCAGGGTCGCCTGCCACTCGGGCACGGCGAGCTCCGCCAGGCGGGCGTTGTAAGGGACGACGATCGGCCCTTCCGGCTCGCCCGCCGCCTGCGCCTTGCGCAACTCGGCGATGTCCTGCTCGTCCTGCGTGGTGCGCGGCCGGTCGCCGTGACCCGGCGCGTCGATGACGGCGACGTGGAAGCCGCAGCCGGTGAGAAGGTGGGCGCGGCCCACCGTCGCCGGATGCTTCTTGTGGGCGCCACCGCCGTGGCCCATCAGGACCAGGGGCGCGCGATCGGCGCCGGAGGCCGGCGACCAGAGAACTCCGGGGACGTCGCCCACGGTGAAGTCGCGTTCGCGCATACCGTTCGACGACGACTCGGCGGTGAACTGCAGAGAATGCACGGGTGTTGCCTTTCGGGAGTGCCTTGTTGTCGAGGCGCTCCCGGCGACACCTACGTCAATCGCCGGCCGTGATGGAAAAGGGGAGCACCCACGTCGATACAGCGTTCATGGGTCTCACCTCCTCGGGCGGCGTCACGGTCGACTACAAGCTACAAGCCCGAGTGTCATCCCATCCAATCCTTTTCCGAGCCGCGTGATCACGACTCCAAGCAGGCCCGCGTGGGTGCGTAGCAGCGTGATCGGGACGAGCGCGAGACGTCGGCCTGGCCGACGTCTCGCGTAGATCCCTCATCCGTGGTGGCCGTGGCCCGCGTGTGGGTCACCGTGTGCTGCGTGCCCGCCCGCGCCCGGGGAGCCGCCCATCATCCGTAGCATCGCGGCGCCGCCGGTGCGGAAGAAGCGGATGAGCAGGGCCGCAGCGAGCAGCAGGAAGGCGATGTTGAGCCAGGTGGTGTAGTTCCACTCGATGCCCGCCATCGGGATCTCCGCGTTCCGCTGGTCGGGGATCAGGCCGAGGCCTCCGAAGAGGAACTCGACCGCGTAGCCCGCGAGCACCATCGCCGTGTAGAAGGTGCCGAGCAGGAAGAGGGTCATCCGGGGGCCGTAGTACTTCCGGTAGATGTTCAGGATCGGCAGGATCAGCAGGTCCGCGAAGATGAACGCGACCACGCCGCCGAAGCTGATGCCGCCGTTCCACAGGACCACGGCCAGCGGCACGTTGCCGATCGAACAGACGAAGGACGCGATCGCCACCAGGGGGCCGATCAGCGGGCCCCACAGCTTGGCGGCCAGGGGGTGGTCGGCGAAGAAGAAGGCCTGCCAGAAGGAGTCGGGGACCCAGGCGGCGATGGCGCCGGCGATGAGCAGACCGATCACCAGGTCCTTGATGATGGCGGCCCACTCCATCACGAACACGTGCGAGACCGAGGTGACGCCCCGCCCGGAGAGCAGCCGGCGGGCGAAGGACCCCTCCCCGGCCACCGACATGTCCATCGCCGCGTGGCCCTCCATTGAGCCCGCCCGGCCGAACTCTGCCTGTTCGCGGGCCTCCCGGATCAGCCGTTCGCGCAGGAACAGCCGGAACAGCAGGGCGAGCAGCAGGATCATCACCGGTCCGCCGACGAACTCGGCCGCGGTGAACTGCCAGCCCAGCAGCAGGGCCAGGATGATGCCGAGTTCGATCACCAGGTTGGTCGAGGCGATCTCGAAGGCCATCGCCGCGGTGAAGTTCGCGCCCTTGCGGAAGAGCGAGCGGGCCAGGGCGACGGCCGCGTACGAGCAGGAGGAGGAGGCCATGCCGAGGCCGGAGGCGACGGCGAGCGTACGCGGGCGGTCGTCGCCGAGGAGGCGGACGACGGTGGACTTGTGGACGACGGCCTGCACGACGGCGGAGAGCAGGAAACCGAGGACCAGGGCCCAGGTGATCTCCCAGGTCATCGATCCGGCGATGGACAGCGCGTGCAGGATCGCGTGCATGGTGGTCCGCCTTCCTCAGTCCCCTGTGGGCGCCGGTCACCATATACCCGTACGGGGTATTCAGGAACCGTGACGCGCCGACACCCGTCGTTGCACCGCCCGTACGGCGAGCGCGCCCGCCGCGCCGAGCACGCACAACAGGGTGGCGGCCAGGACGGCGTGGTTGGCACCGTCGGCGGCGGCCCGGGCGGTGGCGGGACGGGCGGTGGCGGGGCCGCCGAGGCCCATCAGGGTGACGGTGCACCTGGCCTACGGCACCGGCAAGTTGATGTACACGCGAGCCCCCATCGATCCCGTCCGACCGGTAGCACCCGAACCACTCCGCGACCGTCCCGAACCCGGCCGCCCGGACTCGACCCCGCCCCCGCAACCACTCCCCCACGACGGCGTCTATGCTCGTCGACCGTGCTCGTACGATCACGACGAGCGATGGAGCCTCATGGGGGAGGACGCACAGGTGGGCGACAAGCCGGGCGGGTACACCGTCCAACCGGACGCGCTGGACGGTGTCGCGGGGGCACTCGCAAAGGTGGCGACCGACCTCTCGTCCGCCAACCAGTCCTACACCGCACAGAAGCCCTACGTCTCCACCGACTTCGGCGAGTTCGGGATGGACCAGGCGTGGTCCGGATTCGACAGCAACTGGTCGCAGGAACTGCACGTCACCCAGCGCGCCGTGGACGAGCTGGTGCAGAAGGTGTCGGCCACCAACGCCAACTACCGCGCCGCCGAAGCCAAGGTCGGCGCGTCGATGACCCCCGGCGGGGCCCGATGAGCAAGGTCACGGACCTCCAGAAGGCCCAGAAGGCCATCAAGTCCATCGGCGGGTTCACCCCAGGCGTCCAACTGATAGGCGCGATCCAGAAGGCCCTGGCCGTGGGCGCACCGGTGGGCAACCCAGGCACGATACGTGAGCGAGCCAAGGCGTACGCGGAGACCGCCAAGGCCTACGGCAAGGCGTCCACCGATCTCGCCACCGTCGCCACCAACCAGCTGCCGGCCGCCTGGACCGGCTCCGTCGCCGAACACGCCACCCAGGCCGTACAGGCGCTGGCGAACGAACTGACCGCCTCCCAGAAAGCCCTTCAACAGGCCGCCAGCGCGCTGGGCACGTGGGCGGACGACCTGGAATGGGCCCAGACCACCGACACACACGGCGCGGACAACCTCGTCAAAGCGCTGAAGTCGGTCGGCAGTGACTTCCTCGACGGTGACCGGGCCCTCGCCGCCCTCGGGCCCGCCGAGGTCGGTGTGGCCACGCGGCTCCTGGCCGCCCAGCGGGCGGAGAGCAGCGGCACCCACACCGCGAGCATGCTCAACCAACTCGCGGCCAAGGCCCGTACGGAGCGCGCCGGGCAGGGCCCGATCGATCCGCTCGCCGCGCTGGTCCTGGCGAACGAGAAGGGCCCCGGCGGCACCGCCGACGGCGACTACATCCTGACACCCGAGCAGCTCGCGCGCGCCACCCAGTTCATGAACGTGATGAACGGCGCGGACCAGGCGGCGTTCCGGGGCCTGCTGTCCGGCGCCAAGTCCCCGGAGGAGGCCGCCTACCTCTGGAAAGCCCTGTCCGCCGGCCACTCGATGACCGAGGTCCAGCAGTTCGCCGCGCTGATCCACCCGCACGGCGACGACCAGGCCTGGCTCGCCCAGCACCTGGTCCCGGCCCTCGGCACGGACAGCCTCCACGAGGAGTCCACGGACGACCAGGTGAAACTGCTCTACCAGGACAGGGCGTTCGGCGGCGGCAAGGGTTTCGGCGACGGCTTCGACGTCTACGGGCAGGGCCGGGTCGCCGACTGCGCCGCCGCCTCCACGGTGGTCGCGCACCTCAAGCTCAACCCGGTGATGATGCTCCAACTCACCACCGGCAACACGTCCGACGTCCCGGGAGCCGACTCGCCTGCCAACTTCGAGCAGCGGCTCCACGAGCTCTACATCCAGGAGTACCGGCAGGGCCAACAGGCCGACGGCAAACAGCTCTACCCGAAACAGGACGACGGCCTCGGCGCGAAGGGTGCCACCCTGCTCGCCAACCAGGACCTCGGAAGGCCACCGGCGAGACGTACGAGTACGTGTACCTCAACAACGAGGACGACCGGCGATCGGCCCTCACCCGCATCGAGAAGGCCCTGGACGAGGGCAACCCGGTACCGCTCTCCGTGCACCACACCGGCAAGGACCCCGGCCACCAGATAGTGATCACGGCGCGCGACGGCGACCGGCTGGAGATCTACAACCCGTTCGGCTACTCGGGATGGGTGACGGAAAGTCAGTTCATCCACAGCCAGATGGACACGGGGAGCTTCGCCGGCCCGGACAACTACAACGACGTCCGTGGCGCGGAACTGCCGAAGTGACGACGGAGAAGTGAATCTGATGCGCCGCACCATCGCCGGCGTGGCGGCACTCCTGACCGCTGCGCCTCTGCTCACCGCCTGTTCCTCCGGCGGTCAGTCCGCCTCGGCGTCGGGAGCCGACCCGACCACCAGTCGGCCGAAGACGGAGATCGCCCTTCCCACCGACCAGGAGGCCTGGGCCGCCACCTCCTCCTACCCGACCAGCACAGTGACGCTGGCCGTCGGGCAGCGGCTCGGTGTGGGAGGGAAGGAGGGCGCCCGGCAATGGGAATGGTCCCTCGTCTCGACGGGCGACGGCGCCGTGCTGCGGCACGGTCCGGACGTCGTCATCGACCCCTGTCCGAAGGACTCGAACGGCTGCAGCGAGGGTGTCGACCACACCTTCATCGCCCTTGCCGCCGGCACCACGACGCTGACCTGGGAGTTCCGCAACCAAGGCGGTTGCGATCCCCGAGTGCCGGCGTCGCATCCGGCGTTCGGGTGCGGCACCATCACCAAGAGCATCCAGGTCACCGTCCGCTGAGCGCCGGTACGGAGCTCCATCGCGCTTGTTCATCGCCGCGTGTCTTCGAGTCCGGGAGGACAAGAGCTGATGCGCCGTACCGCCGTCGGCGCGGCAGCACTCCTTCGTCGACTGCCTTTACACCTCAGCCGCGGGAATCGAACGGACCAGGCGCGGCGCTCCCTCGGCGGCCGCTGTTTGCCGCCTGCGCCACCACGGCGCAGCCGCCGGCTCCGCCTCGGCACCCGGCATTGCGACGGACTTGATCAGCTCCCCCGCGCGCCCGCGGATGTCGATGCGGACCGGCAGCGTGCGGCCCCGCACGCTGGTTCCGCCAAGCCCGACGGAGTGCACCTGCCCCAGCACCTCTGTCACGGCCTTGACGAGCGCCGCCGCCACGGCATCCTCGGTGATCTGCCCGATGTCGTCCCTGAGCCAGTGCAGGACGAGCGCCCAGTCGTCGTTTCGGGCCCCCGTGCGGGGCTGGGTGGGCTCCGCGCTGAGGCCGAGCTCGGCGAGGGCCTCGATCAGTGACTCCACGTCCTGGCCGTCGAGGTGCTGGAAGTTCTCTTCGATGAGCAGCTGTGTCATGAACGTTCCCCCATGTGATGGCCGGTCGGGCGCGGTCGCGGACGGTGCGCCTGCGGGACGTCGTCCTGCGACGATGCCGCGCCCCAGCCGACGGGATGCCGCGGAATTCCCTGATGATGAATCAGCGATCTCCATGAGATTGACGGCCGTTCCGGCCCACCTGGTTTCCGCTGCCGACTATCTTGACGGATTCCGTACGAGCGGACTCCGGGTCTTAACGCGTTCTTGCTCTCGCCTCTGCGGGATGTCGAGTGGGGCTGCCGCAACCTCCGACCGGTGGTGTGACCGACTCGGCGAGCCACCGAGATCATCTTTGGTGTTCACCAGCGAGTTTGTCGGTTTCTGCTGAAGCGTCGCCGAGATGCTCCTCTCCCCTGGGAGAGGAGCATCTTTGCGTTGCTCAGGACGGACCCGGCCCGGAGGTGGCCCAGGTCCAGCCCGGGTGGGTCGGTGGGGGTCTGGGGCGCCGGGCGGCTCCTCGGCCTCAGATCTTCTATCGGTATGCGCTACGTGCCGCGATTCCACCTGGCTGGGCTCATGGCGTCACACGTTCGATATGTCCGAAATGACAGCCATAAGTGCTCTCGTTACGTTCATCGCAGGTCGGTCGCCTGGCCGGCGTCCGCGAGACAGAGAGAAGTGACATGCTCACGCGTTCATTAACTGTGGCTGCTGCCGGAATAGGCGCGACGGTCCTTGCAGCCACCGGCATCACCTACGCCTCGCCCTCCGGATCCACCTCGGTGCCCCCGCCCGTCCAGCCGGCAGCCCAGCCTGTCCAGCCGGCGGCGCCGCCTGTCCAACAAGCCGCCCCGGCCACGGTGACCTCTGGCGGCGGCAGCGCAGGCGGCCAGAAGAACGAGGACCACGGACACGGGGGCGGCGGACAGGACAACCGCGGGCACGAGGAGCACGGACGCGAGGATCGCGGAGGCGAACGCGGCGGAGGCGACGAGCGCGGAGGCGAACACGGCGGAGGCGACGAGCGCGGAGGCGAACACGGCGGACGCGACGAGCGCGGAGGCGAGGACCGCGGAGGCGAGGACCGCGGAGGCGAACGCGGCGGACGCGAGCACGGCGGAGGCGAACGCGGCCACCGCCACAAGGAGGGAAGGATCTTCTTCAACGAACGTTCGTACTCCGCCGGCGTCGAAGGCTGCATCACCGTGGCCAGCGGCCTGGGCGCCAGAAGTTTCAATATTCTCAACGAGAGCCGGAGGACTGTCGAGGTCTTCCGCGGCTTCAACTGCGACAACGGCGGTCCGGTCGCCACCGTGGGCCCCCACAGCGCCACCAACGGCGTGGTGACCCGGCACGGCGACGAGGACTCGTTCGGTTACGGTGGTGCCTTCGATTGCGATGGCGTCGTGGGCAGCTTCCGGGTGATCGGCCACCGCCACGAGTGGTGACAGCACCGCCCGGAGCACGGGAGCGGTCCCGGCCCGCCGGCAGCGGGCTCGACGCGGCTTCGAGGCCGCCGCCCACTCGCATCAGCACCTTCCCCGCCTGCTCTCCCTTTGGAACGGCTACCAGTGGGTACCGGAGTCGATCGCGGCCGACCACGCCGCCACCCAACGAGTGCTGAACGGGGTCGACGGCGATGCGGTGGTCCACATGTCGGCACCTCAGCCACGCAAGACCCGCGTGGGCAAGCACCGCAAGACCTGAATCGTCTGGATACGCGAGATGCCCCTCTCCTTCGCGGAGAGGGGCATCTTCGCAGCGCCCGGCGCCGTGTCCGACCTGGACGACCGTCAGAAGTCGAAGTCGAGGTCGATGACGTCCCGTCCGCCTACCGGCCACTGCAGGGCAGGTCCGAAGGCCGGGCCAGGGACGGGAGGCGGCGGTTGTCCGGGGCGGCCGATCGCGGGGTGTGAACGACGACGGGACCGAATCTCTGGTCGACCTCGGGTAGGGGCTGATGGCGCGCGAGACTCTGGCTGCGGACCGTGAGACCGCCGTTCAACAGCTGCGGGATGTGGGACTGCGGGTGACCGGTCCGCGGCTGGAGGTGCTGCAGTTGCTGGCGGCCGAGCCGCACCGGGACGTCGAGTCGATCACCGAGGCGGCGCGGGAGCGGTTGGGGACGCTGACCAGCCAGGCGGTGTACGGGATGCTGCGCAACGTCCTGGAGACCGGGCTGGTGCGCAAGTTCGAACGGCCGGGCCGGACTACGGTGTTCGAGCTGTCCGGGCCGCCGCACCACCATGCGCTGTGCAGCCGCTGCGGGCGGGTGGCGAACGTCGAGGTCGAGGCACCGGCGCCGCCCCGGAGGGGGCTGCGCGGATGGCGGGTGGACGACACCGAGTTGGTGTTCCACGGGGAGTGCCCGGACTGCCGGGGGCGTCGGCCGGAGTGACCGGCCGACGCACCTGTCGCCTGCCATGTTCCGCACCGTGCGGGTGCCGTCCCGCACGGACCTGATGCGGCGGTGGCCGAGTCAGCTCGCGAGCTGGGCCGCCGACGGGGTCGCGGTCGGGGTCGGGACGATCGGCCGGACGGTCTCCGCCTGCACCACGTGCGCGGGGCCGGGGCGGAGGGCGTCGGGACCGGCCAGACGATGTCCGCCCGCACCGCGTGCACCGGGGCAGGGGCGGCCGGGGCGGTGGAGGGCCACACGCTGTCGACCTTCACCGCGCCCGCCGCAGTGGGCGAGCAGCTCGCGCACCGTCCGGTCCGGACAGGCGGTGGGCAGCTCCTACCGCTCCGGCGCGGTTTCCCGCAGCAGGGACAGCAGGGTCTCGCGCTCGGTGCAAAGGAGTCCGCCCGCGCGCGCCGGGTCGCGGGTGGTGGTCATGGGGGTTCTCCCGTCAGGTGAGACTGCTGATCAGTGGTCGGGCCGCGCGCTCGTGCGGGAGGCGGTCCAGCCCGAGATGGCGGTGGATCTCCAGGGCGGCGGTGGAGCGGTTCAGGGTGATGAAGTGCAGGCCGGGCGCCCCCTCCTGGAGCAGCCGCTCGGCCATCCGGGTCGCGTGCTCGACGCCGATCCGGTGCGCCGCCGCGCGGTCGCCGCGGGCCGCCTCCAGCTTCCCCGCCAGACCGGCCGGGAAGGAGGCTCCGCTCAGCTCGGCGAAGCGGGCGATCTGGCGCACGTCGGTGGCGGGCATGATCTCCGGGATGACCGGGGTGTCGCAGCCCGCCGCGGCCAGCCGGTCGCGCAGCCGCAGGTAGTGCTCGACGTCGAAGAACATCTGGGTGACGGCGTAGTCGGCGCCCGCCCGGCACTTGGCGGTGAAGTGCCGGATGTCGTCCTCCCAGTCCGTCGAGCGCGGGTGGCGCTCCGGGAAGGCCGCCACCCCGATCGAGAAGGCGCCGAACTCCTTGACCAGCCGGACCAGTTCGACCGCGTAGCGCAGGCCCTGCGGGTGCGGCTCCCAGGCGCCGTTCGGGTTGCCCGGCGGGTCGCCTCGCAGCGCGAGCACGTCGCGGATCCCGACGTCCGCGTAGCGCCGCAGGATGGCCTGGAGTTCGGCGGCGGAGTGGCCGACGGCGGTCAGGTGGGCGACCGGGCGCAGGGTGGTCTGCGCGGCGATCCTCTCGGTGGTGCCGATGGTGCGGTCGCGCGAGGAGCCGCCGGCGCCGTAGGTGACCGAGACGAAGGTCGGCGCGACCGCCTCCACCCGACGGATCGCGGCCCACAAGGCGCGCTCACCGGCCTCGTCCTTGGCCGGGAAGAACTCGAAGGAGTACGTCCGCTCACCGGACGCGAGGATCTCACGCAGGCCGCGCGGGCCGCTCCTGGGGGTCTGGTCCATGGGTTTCACCTCGTGTGGTGGGATCGGCCGGCTGTTCCGGACGGCGGCCGGCCCGACGCGCGGGCGGCCGCGCCCATCCTGCCCGTAGACCGCAACAGCACTGCCACAAAGCTGACTTGAGGCACGGTCGAGAGCCGCCTCCGGGCCACCGATCCGGGGCCGCGCCGACTCTTCCACTTACCCTAGGGGGGTATGGTATGTTCTCGAGCGAAGCAGCCGCCGGGGCCACTCCGGAAGGCGCCGCACACCGACCGACAGGAGCACGCCATGAGCGAGACCACCGTCACCATCGAGTCCTCCTCCCCCGAGGCCTCCTCCTGCTGCGGCTCGTGCGGCACCGGCGCCGCCAAGACCCACGCCACCGCCTCCGCCGAGCGCACGGTCTTCCAGGTGAAGGGCATGACCTGCGGCCACTGCGTCACCTCGGTGACCGCCGAGCTGAAGAAGGTCGACGGCGTCACCGAGGTCGCGGTCGACCTCGCCACCGGACAGGTCACCGTCGACAGCACCGAGCCGCTCGTCGACGGCGACGTCGCCGCCGCCGTCGACGAGGCCGGCTACGACCTGGCCGGCCGCCTCGACGGCTGACCGCCCGTCAGCCCGGACGCCCCCCCCCGCACGTCCGGGTCGGCTCCTCTCCTATCGCCCCCCGGTAGAGTGAGAACACTCCTCACCGCACAGGAACCGGAGACGGCCATGGCCAGCTACAGTCCCCACAAGGACGACTTCCTCAAGCGGCTCCGCCGCGTCGAGGGCCAGATCCGCGGCCTGCAGCGCATGGTCGAGCAGGACACCTACTGCATCGACGTCCTCACCCAGGTCTCCGCGGCCAGCCGCGCCCTGCAGTCCTTCGCCCTCCAACTCCTGGACGAGCACATCGAATGCTGCGTCCGGGACGCCATCGCCGAGGGCGGCCAGGAGGCGAGCAGCAAGATCCGCGAGGCCAATCAGGCCATCGCCCGCCTGGTGCGGTCGTAGCGCTCGAACACGGCACAACCCGGGACGCCTCCGGCGGCGCGAGCCCGCCGGAGGCGTCCTGCATTACGGGGTAGGGGTATTACGGCGCAGGGGGCACCCGCACTCCGAGCGCGTGCCCCCGCCGACTGCCTCAGACCCGCTCCAGCGGCCGGTGCGGCGCCGCCGGCAGCTCCACGGTGATGGTGTCGCCGGGCCCGACCGGCCCGCCCGCGCGGACGACGCCCATGATCCCGGCCCGGCGCACGATCGTGCCGTCCTCCGCGCGTCCGACGACCTGCTTCAGCAGCCCGCTGCGGTAGTCGTCGATCTGCGCGCAGGGGTTGCGCAGGCCGGTGATCTCCACCTCCGCCTCGGGGCCGATCCGCAGCACCGCGCCGACCGGCAGGCCGAGCAGGTCCAGCCCCTCGGTGGTGATGTTCTCGCCGAGCGCTCCGGGTGCCACGCCGTAGCCGGACTCGCCGAGTTCGGTGAGCAGCTCCCGGTGGATCAGGTGGACCTGACGCAGGTTGGGCTGCGTCGGGTCCTGCGCCACGCGCGAGCGGTGCTTGACCGTCGCCCCGGCGTGCACGTCGCCCTCCACGCCGAACCCGGCGAGCAGCGTGATGCCCTCCCGGTTCGGCTTGCTGAACGAGTACTCGGCGTTGCTGCTGACCGCCACCACGGTGCCGCCCATGCGCCTCGGGCCCCCCTCACAGATGTACGTTCGATCGGTCTCGAAGCCTACGGCCTGGCGGACCCGCCGAGCAGGGGCAGGACGACCTCGTCCAGGATCTCCGCCACCACCCGGTCGGACGGCATCGCGCCCTCGATCAGGAAGGCGTCGCGCAGCAGGTCCAGCGGCAGCGCGACCACCCGCGGGGTGAGCCGCGCCGGGTCGATCTCACCCCGCTCGGCGGCCCGGTGCATCATCGCGGCCAGGCTGTTCACCGGCCCGTGCTCTGTGAGCTCGCTGCGGAACAGGCCGCGCAGCTCGGGGACGCGCATCAGGTCGACCAGCAGCCCGTGGACGGCGTCGACCGGCAGGTCGTCGAAGCGGTGCAGCAGGCTGCGCAGGAACTGCAGCAGGTCGGTGCGCAGGTCGCCGGTGTCCGGCGGCTCCTGGTAGTCGGGGGCGTTGCGGCCGAGGGCGGCGATCACGAGTTGGACGCGGTTCGGCCAGCGGCGGTAGAGCACCGGCTTGCTGGTGCGGGCGCGGGCGGCGACGCCGTCCATGGTGAGCCGGTCGTAGCCGTGCTCGGCGAGTTCGGCCCAGACGGCGTCGAGGATCGCCCGTTCCAGTTCGTCGCCGCGCCGCCGCGAGCCGACCGTAGCCGCCCTGTCACTCACCACTGGATCCCGCACCCATCCTCGGAGATACGTTGCGTTTCTTATCAAGGGCAGCCTACAGTCGAAGGCAAGAAACGCGCCGTATCTTACGGCCGAGAACAGGGGGGTTCGCCATGCACGTCGCACTCACGAACGGCACCGCACCCGAAACCGACGTCCTGGTGGTCGGCGCCGGCCCGGTGGGCCTCGCGCTCGCCATCGAACTGGCCCGCGCCGGGGTCGACTGCCGGATCATCGAGCGGGACACGGAGTTCCGCACCGCCGGCGTCCGCGGCAAGGGCGTCAACCCGCGCACCCTGGAGGTCTTCGACGACCTCGGGGTGGTCGAGCGGATCCTCGACCGCGGCGTGCTCAACCTCAAGCTCCGCGTCTACGAGGGCGACCGACTGCTCCAGGAGGTCGACCCCGGGGCCGGCAACCCCGCCACCCCCGACCGCCCGTACGCGGGCATGCTGCTGCTCGCCCAGCACCAGGCCGAGGCCGTACTGCGCGAGCGGCTCGCCGAGTACGGCGTCACGGTCGAGACCGGCACCGAGCTGACCGGCTACACCCAGGACGGCGACGGCGTGCTCGCCACCGTTCAACAGGGCGGCCGGAGCGCCCGGCTGCGCGCCCGCCACCTGGTCGGCTGCGACGGCGGCCGCAGCGCCGTCCGCAAGCTGGCCGGCATCCCCTTCCTCGGCGAGACCTGGGACGAGGAGCGTTTCATCATGGCCTCGATGGACATCGACGGCCTCGACACCGACCACATGCACCTCTGGAACCACCCGAAGTTCGGGGCCGGCGCCATGACACTGGTCCCGATGCGGCAGGACGCCACGTGGGCCGTGCACGCCGCCGTCGAACCGGACGAGCACGGCGAGCTGCCCGCCCCCACCCTGGACACCTTCCGCCGGCTCTTCGCCGAACGGGCCGGCCTGCCCGGGGTCCGGATGCACGAGCCGATCTGGTCGACCGTCTGGCGCCCCACCGTGCGGGTGGTCGAGCGCTACCGCGACGGCCGGGTCCTGCTCGCCGGGGACGCCGCGCACTGCCAGTCCGCAGCGGGCGGCCAGGGCATGAACAACGGCATCCAGGACGCCCACAACCTCGGCTGGAAGCTGGCCGCTGTCCTGCGCGGTGCGCCCGAGGCGCTGCTCGACAGCTACCAGGACGAGCGACTGCCGGTCGTCGAGGCGAGTCTCGCCGCCACCTCCGCCCACCATAGGACGGCGTTCCGCGGCGACGGTGCCTCCGCACTGACCGACCAGTTCCGCACCATGGCCGCGCAGGGCACCGACCTCACCGGGCTCTCCCTCCACTACCGCGGCGGGCCCCTCGGCCGCGACCTCGACGAGGCCACCGGCGTCCGGGCGGGCGACCGCGCGCCGGACGCGCCCTGCACGACCGCCGACGGCACGCCGGCCCGGCTGTTCGACCTGTTCCGCGGACCGCACTTCACCCTGCTGACCTTCGGCGACCACCCGGGCCTGGCCGAACTGCCCGCCACCGCCGGGCTGCGCCGGGCCGCCGTGCTCGATCCGGACGGGCACGCCGCCCGCGCGTACGGGCTGCGCGGGGACGCCGTGGTGCTGGTCCGGCCGGACGGCCACGTCTCGCTCACCGGGGCGACGGCGGACGCGGATACGGTCCTCGACCACCTACGGACCTTCGCCCTCTGACCGTCCGGCCACTCAGGCCCGAACCGCCCGCTCGTCGGTGTCGGCGAGCCAGAAGTACACCGGCGAGAGCCCGAGTTCGATCACCATCAGCACCACCTGGAACCCGTGCGGCCACCCGTCCACGACGATCGCCAGCACCCGGCCGAGGCCGCCCAGCAGGAACACCGCCGTCAGCGCTCGGACCGCCCGGGCAGGCACCGGCGTCTGCCGGGCGGCCCGGATCCAGGCCGCGCCATACCCGGCGAAGATCGCGCCCATGAAGCGGCCGAAGCTGTCGATCGTCGGGCCGGGGTCCGCGATCCCGGGGATCGCGGCGTTCCCGCCCAGTACGTGGAGGAAGCCGATCGCCACACAGGCGACCCCCATGATCCACGCGAGCACCCGCAGAGTCTTCGCCATGAGCACACCATCCCGATCTCCGACCCGAGGGGCCGTCAGGTCTTAGTTGACACGCGTCTACTAAGCTAGCGACCAGTGGAACCGTGTCAAGTAACCTGTCCGGCATGCCAGTCCAGGATCGCCGCAAACGCCTGCCCCCCGCCGAGCGCCGCGCCCAGCTGCTCGCCGTCGGCGCCCGGGCCTTCGCCACCCGGCCGTACGAGGACGTACTGATGGAGGAGGTCGCCGAGCAGGCCGGGGTGTCCCGCGCCCTGCTCTACAAGCACTTCGCCGGCAAGCACGAGCTGTTCGCGGAGGTCTACCGGCAGGCGGCCGGGGACCTCCTCGTGAAGAGCTGGTTCGACCCGGCGGACACCCTGGTCGAGCAGCTGGTCGAAGGCATGGACGCCCACCTCGACTACTTCATCGCCAACCGGCACGCCGTCCTGGCCGCCAACCGCGTGCTCGCCGGGGACCCGGCGATCCAGACCATCATCACCGAGGAACTGGACACCCTGCGCAGCCGGCTGCTCGGGGTGCTCCCGCTCGCGGACCCGAGCGCGCGCCGGGCCGCCTCCCAAGTCCTGCACAGCTGGCTGGTGTTCGTCCGAGTGCTGGTCGTGGACTGGCTGACGGAGGAGACCTGCACCCGGGCCGAGCTGCGCGACGCCTGCATCGGCGGCGTCCTGGGGGCGCTGCGGCCGCTGCTGTCGGTCGATCCGGCGCCCGAATGGGGGCGTTGACAACCCCGACGGGACGTTCGGGGGCGTACCATCGGGCCGGAGCGGGAAACGCCCATAGGGATCAATTCCCTACGAAAATATGACAGTTGAATGCCCGTGACCCGCCGGCCCGTCGACCCCGAAGGGATCCATGTCCTCCGCCGCACCCGACACCGCGACGCCGCTCCCCCCGCTCCACCGGCTCACCGTCACCCCCGCCCGGCCTCCGCACCCCACCACCCTCCCGGACGGCACCCCCGCGTGGCTCGTCACCCGCTACCACGACGTCCGACAGGTCCTCGGCGACCCCCGCCTCACCCGGGCCGACCTGCACGAGGTCGGCACCGCGGGCAGCACCGCCGACGTGGCCGCCAACCCGGCCTCCCTGTTCAACCAGGACGGCGACTCCCACCGCCGCCTGCGCGCCACCATCCAGAAGGCCTTCACCCCGCGGGCGATCGCCGGCTGGCGGCCCTGGGTCGCGGCCGCCGTCCAGCAGGCCGTGGACGCGCTGGTCGCCGCCGGACCGCCCGCCGACCTGGTCACGGCCTTCACCCGGCCGGTGCCCTTCACGGTCACCACCCGGCTGATGGGGCTCGACGGCGACGGCCCCGACCACCTGGACGACGAGCGGCTGCGGCGCTGGACCCTCGCCCTGCTCGCCCAGGGCGGCGAGCCGACCGAGGACCACAGCGCCTCCCTCGCCGAATTCGGCTCGTTCACCCGCGAGTTGATCGAGCGTCGGCGCCGAGCACCCGGCGATGACCTGGTCAGCCGGCTCGTCCGGGCCGCCGACCGGGACGGCGGCGTCCCCGAGGACGCGCTCGCCTTCCTCGTCCTCGGCCTCACCGCCAGCGGCAACGAGAGCGTCACCGGTGCCCTCGGCAACGCCCTGGTCTACCTCCTCGGCGAACGCCCCGACCACTGGCCCCGCCTGGCCGACCCGGCCGTCACCGAGCAGACCGCCGAACGCCTGCTGCACTTCATCCCGCTGGGCGACGACGAGGCCACCATCCGCCGCGCCACCGCCCCGATCGAGCTCGGCGGCGTCATCATCCCGGCCGGCGCCGTCGTCGCCGCCAGCCTCGGCAGTGCCAACCGCGACCCCGCCGTCTACCCCGACGGCCTGGACGCCGACCTCGACCGCCCCCTCGCCGCCCCCACCCTCGCCTTCAGCTCCGGCCCTCACTACTGCATCGGCGCCTGGCGGGTCCGCCTCGAAATGCGCGAGTCCCTCCGCCGCCTGGCCGCCGCCCTCCCCGGCCTGCGCCTGACCACCCCGGTCGACCGCCTCCCCTGGCAACTCGGCACCACCACCCGCAGCCCGGCCGCCGTTCCCGTCACCTGGTGATCCCCGGGCGCGGCGTCAGCCGTCCAACAGGGCGCGTTCCCAGAGGTCCTGACGCTGCTCGATGTAGTCGGCGTCGCCGCGCCAGACCTCGCCGTGGCCTTCCGCCCACAGTCGCGCCCAGGGCTGGACTCCGCGTCCGCCCTCGTCGCGCAGGAAGTCGTGCATGGAGCGGGTGCGCCGCCCCAACAGCGGGACCAGGCGGCGTCGTTCCGCCTCGTCCAGCCCGTAGGCGTCGGCGAAGACCCGCACCCGCTGCCCGGCGTCGGCGCGCTGCCAGGCCGGATCCGCCGACAGCGGGACGAAGCCGTGCAGGGCGTAGGCGACGTCCCACAGCCGGGAGCCCGGGGCGGCGGCGTCCCAGTCGATGAAGGCGAAGCCGCCCCCGCCGCCGGCCACGAGGTTCCACGGGGCCAGGTCGTGGTGGGCGATGATCTCGTGCTCGTCCGCCGGGATGAGCACCTGCCAGCGGGCGTCCGGCGGAGGCGTGAAGTCCCGTACGGCGTCGTGGAACTCCCGGATCAGCCGGGCCACCCCGGCCAGCCGCTCCGCCGGCTCCACCAGCGCGAAGCGGTCCGGCCAGACCACCTCGCCCGGCAGATAGGCGAGCACCTCGCGCCCCCGCTCGTCCAGACCGAGGGGCCGGGGAGCGCCCCGGAACCCCACCTCGTGCAGGTGCGCGAGCAGGGCGTGCACCGCGGGTGTCCACGGCCCGGCCGGGCGGCGCACGGTGTCCCCGACCCGGACGACACCGGCGCTGACGTTCCCGCCCGTCAGCGGCTGCTCCTCGTCGTGATCCATCGCGCCACTCTGCCAGGTGGGTCGGCCGCCGATCACCGGAATACGGGGGCCTGCGGGCACCTCCCGCTACGCCCACAGCCCCTCGCCCAGCACCCCGCCCTCCCGCACCCCCGGCAGCACGTACGCCACGGCCGAAGCCGTGTGCACCAGGAAGGAGTTGAGCGCGTCCTTGGCCGCCAGCCGCTCCTGCACCCGGTTGAACTGGGCCGGATCTCGGACGAAGGCGCAGAACAGCAGGCCGCGGTCGTCCGGCGCGTCGTCGTAGTTGTAGCCGCGCCGCAGCATCCGGGCACCGGCGTCCAGGCGGGGGCTGCTGAGGCGGACGTGCGCGGTGTTGGGGATGACGTAGGAGCCGTCGGGGTTCTTGGCGTAGATGTCCGGGTCGTCGTGCTCGGCCGTGCCGGTGAGCGGGGTGCCGTCGGTGAGGCGGCGGCCCATGGCCAGATCCCGGCGGTCCTCGGGGAGGGCCGCGAACGCCGCGGTGTCCATCCGGATCCGGCGGTAGACCAGCACCGTGCCGTGCTCGTGCGGCCCGGGCTGGCCCCAGACCCACTGCCGGGCGGCCGTCTCGTCCGGGTTGGCCGTGCCGTCCTTGAAGCCGAAGAGGTTGCGCGGGGTGGTGCCGGGGGCGGTCCGGGCCAGGAAGCCGGACTGGGTCCAGCGGACGCCCGCCCCCACCGACTTCCCCGCCGCGCCGACGAGTTCGGCGACCACCGTGAGCGGCCAGCGGTCGGCGGCGCACAGCTGCACCACCAGGTCCCCGCCGCCGCGTGCCGGATCGAGCCGGTCGCCCGGGAAGGCGGGGACGTCCGCCAGCGCGGGCGGCACGTTCAGCCCCAGCCTCGCCGCCAGCCCCGGCCCGACCCCCACCAGGCTGCTGAGCTGCGCCGGTTCCCCGCCCCGCAGCCGCGGGTCGCTCGACGTCCCGCCCGTCGCCTCGGCGAGCACCCGGGTCAACTCCCCCAGCAGGGAGCGCAGGGCGCCGCGCCCGTCCGAGGTGGCGGCGGGCGCCAGGTCGAGGGCCAGCAGCACGGTGGCCGGCTGCTGCGGGGCCGTCACCCCGGCCTGCCGCTCCCCGTGGAACGGGACGGGGACGGGCGCGGACGGCGGCGGGGGCGAGGCGGCGGGCCGGCCGCGCCCCAGCGCGACGGCCCCGGCACCGACCCCGGCGGCCAGCACCGCACCGCCGCCCGCGATCAGTGCCCTCCGATCCACACCGCTTCCGACGGTTCCCGGTTCTTTCCGCGCCTTTCCGGTTTCGGCATGCATGACCGACATTGGAGACGATAGAACACCCGTTATGCAACTTTTGACTATCCGTCAACTCGTCTCCCACTCCTCACCTTTCCGTGGACGGGGCTCATTCCGGGGCGTCCCCGCACTCGTCGCCGCCGCCCTCGCCCTCTCCGGTTGCTCCTCCGCCGCCGATTCCTCCGCCGACGCCCACCACCCGGACGGCACCGTGGTGCGGGTCCCGCAGGACTTCCCGACCATCCAGAAGGCCGTGGACGTCGCCCGCGAGGGCGACACCGTGCTGGTCTCCCCGGGCACGTACCAGGAGAGCGTGCGGATCACCAAGCCCCGTGTGGTGCTGCGCGGCGCCGACCGCAACACCGTGGTCCTGGACGGCGGCGTGCGGCTGGTCAACGGCGTCACCGTGACCGGCCCCGGCTCGGTGGTCGAGAACCTCACCGTGCACGGCTTCCTCGCCAACGGCGTGCTGTTCACCGGCGTCACCGACGAGAAGCTGCAGCAGCGCGGCGCCGGCGGCTCCGCCTACAACCCCCTGGACACCACCCGGTTCCCCGCCGTCCAGGGTTTCCGAGCCACCCGCGTGACCGCCTACAACAACGGCCTGTACGGCATCTACGCCTTCGACGCCCGGGCAGGGGCCATCGAGGACTCCTACGCCTCCGGCGGGGCGGACTCCGGCATCTACGTCGGCCAGTGCAAGCCCTGCGACACCCTGGTGCGCGGCAACACCGTCGAACGCAACGCCGTCGGCATCGAGCTCACCAACTCCTCGGACGGGCTGTACATCCTCGGCAACCGCGTGGTCGGCAACCGGGTCGGCGTCACCGTCAACTCCAACGACCTGGAGGCCCTCGCCCCCCAGCACGGCGCCGTGATCGCCGGGAACGCCGTCACCGACAACAACGCCGCCGACACCCCCGAACAGGCCGACGGCGGCTTCGGCATCGGCATCGGGATCGGCGGCGGCACGGCGAACAAGGTCGAGCGCAACCTGGTCAGGGGCAACCGCGCGGCCGGCGTCATCATCACCGACCCGCCCGGCCACCCGGCGAGCGGCAACCAGGTCCAGGGCAACCGCACCGAGGGCAACGGGGCCGATCTCGTCCTCGCCTCCGCCGACCCCGGCAACTGCTTCACCGGCAACCAGCCCGCCACCCAGAGCCCGATGGACCTCGAAACCCAGGCCGCCTGCGGCACCCAGGGGCGCGGCCCGCTGGCCGCCGGCCGTGCCGCCCCGGTCCAGGCGCCGCCCGGCCTCCCCTTCAACCAGGTCCCGCCCCCGTCCGTGCAGCCGTCCCTGCCCGACCCGAACGCCCCCGGCCGCCCGGCCGTCGACCTGCCGGGAGCCGTCGACCCGGACGCCTACCCGCTCCCGGCGAGCGCCGACGCGCTACGGAAGCCGTGACCCGGGGGTGTGCTCCCCCGCCGGAACGGGCGGGCCCACGACGCCGCGGGCCCGCCTAACTCCCCCCGGGCGGCAGGTGGGGCATGATCGGTGCGGACCGATCGCCGACCGAGGAGCCCGCATGAACCGCCCCGCGCGTACCGCCGCCCTGGCGGCGCTGGCCCTGCTCGCCACCGCCGGCTGCTCGGCCACCCCCGCCCGCGCCCACCCGGCCACCGCCGCGCCCGCCACCGCCGCGCCCGCAGCCCCGATGGCCCCCGCCCCGAGCGGGGCCGCCGCCTGGAGCGGCCAGTTCCGCGACTACGGCACCGCACAGTGGAAGCACGCCTGGGGCGCCGTCGACCAGGGCTCCTGGGGCGGCGCCGACTTCGCCGCCGTCGACGACCCCACCGCCCCCGGCGGCGGCCCCGCGCTCCAGGTGACCTACGGCGCCGGCTCCTCCGCCAACACCTGCACCGACTGCCCCAACCCCGGCGGCGGCCAGTTCTACACCGACCTCAACACCCTCGGCCTGTCCGCCCTCGCCCAGGGCCCCACCCTGGACCTCAAGTACGCCGTCAAGTTCCCCACCGGCCGCGACTGGGGCAAGGCCGGCAAGCTGCCCGGCCTGTACGGCGGCCGAATCGGCGAGGAGTCCGGCGGCAACCACGGCAGCGGCTGGTCCACCCGCTACATGTGGCGCGCCGCCAAGGGCAGCCCCGACAACGGCGAGGTCTACCTCTACACCCCGACCAACTCCGGCCCGACCGGCTACGGGGTGGACGAGGGCCTGGGCGACTGGCACTTCCAGGCCGACAGCCGCTGGCACACCGTCGAGCAGCTGGTGAACCGCGGCACCGGCGACATCACCGTCTGGTACGACGGCCGGCAGGTGCACGCCGCCACCGGTACGGCCTCCGGCATCGGCTCGATCCCCTTCGGCGGCGTGCTGTTCTCCACCTTCTACGGCGGCCACGACACCAGTTGGGGCCCGGCGAGCACCCAGCACGCCTACTTCTCGGACTTCTCGCTCTCCACCCGCGTCCAGCACTGATGGGCGGCTGGGCCGGCGACGTGGTGCTGGGCCTGGTCGTCCTGGTCGGCGCCTCGGTCCAGCGGCTGGCGGGCATCGGCTTCGCCCTGGTCGCGGCGCCCGTCCTGGTGCTGATGCTCGGCCCGAACAGCGGGGTGACGCTGGCCAACTTCGCCGCCGGGGCCATCAGCGCCGTCGGGCTGGCCGGCAGTTGGCGGCAGGTCCGGCCGACGGCCATGCTGCCGCTGTTGATCGCCGCCTCCTGCACCGTCCCGGCCGGTGCCTGGGTGGCGGCGAAGGTGCCCACGCCGGAGTTGCTGATCGGTATCGGCCTGCTGGTCAGCGCGGCCTCGCTGTTGGTGATCCGGGGCGTCCGGACCGCCGCGCTGCGCGGGGTCGGCGGGGCGCTGGTCGCGGGCGCCACCAGCGGGTTCATGAACTCGGCCGCCGGGGTGGGCGGCCCGGCGATGTCCCTGTACGCCGTCAACTCCGGTTGGACGGCACGGGAGTTCGTTCCCAACGCCCAGTTGTACGGCGTGGTGGTGAACGCCTTCTCGCTGGCGACCAAGGGCCTGCCGGAGCTGAGCGCGCCCGCCTGGGGGCTGGTGGCCGCGGCACTCGCGGGCGGCGCGGTGGTCGGCCGGCTGCTGGCCGCCCGGGTCCCGGAGCGCCGGGCCCGGATGGTGGTGCTGGGGCTGGCCCTCGCCGGCGGGCTGACCACCCTCGTCAAGGGTGTTTCCGGACTCTGACGGCCCGACTGGGAATGCTCCGTGAAGGGGCCGCCAAATCTGTAGCGGCCATGCCATACTGCGTCGGTGACCTCAGCCAGCCTAGCGACACCCCCGCAGCGCAGCAGGCCCCAACTGGGCCGGAAATTCACCATGCTGTGGTCGGCCTCCTCGATCTCAGCGGTGGGCGACGGCATGCGGGACTCATCGCTGCCACTGCTCGCGCTGACGGTCTCGGACTCCCCGAAGGCCGTCTCCCTGGTTGCGGTGTCCGGCTCGCTGCCCTGGCTGCTGATGGCCCTGTTCGGCGGGGTCATCGCGGACCGCTTCGACCGCCGCCGGCTGATGTGGACGATCGACATCGGACGGGCCGTCATCGTGCTCGGCTTCGCGACCTGGGTCTTCCTCGCCACCCCGCCGCTGGCCGCGCTCGCCGTCCTGGCCTTCGTCCTCGGCTGCGGCGAGACGGTGTTCGTCAACGCGGCCACCTCGGCCATCCCGGACGTGGTCCGGCCCGACCAGCTCGACGCCGCCAACGGCCGGCTGCAGGGCGGTCTGCTGGTCGGCCGGATGGCCGGCCCGCTGGTGGGCACCACCCTGTTCGCCCTCGCCGCCGGGTACCCCTTCACGGTGGACGGCCTCTCCTTCGCGGCCGCCGCCTCCCTGGTCTTCCTCACCGGCCGCTCCAGCGCCCCCAGGGCGCGGGCCGCCCGCCCGGTGATCGCCGACATCCGCGAGGGCGTCCGCTGGCTCTACCAGCACAAGCAGCTGCGCCTGGTCGCGTCCCTGTCCGCCCTGGCCGGTGGCGCCTCCGCGCTCGGCATCACCATGCTGGCGCTGCTGGTCACCCGCACCCTGTCCGCCCCGACCTGGGCCTACGGCGCCGTCCTCGCCTCCGGCGTGATCGGCGGCACGGCCGCCAGCACCCTGGCCGGCCGGCTCAGCCAGCGGTTGGGCCGCCGCGCCCGGATCGCCCTCTCCTTCGTGCTGATGGGCTCGGCGCTGCTGCTGATGGGCCTGAGCCCCTCGGTGATCCTGGTCGCGGCGCTGTTCGCGGTCGGCAACTTCGGCGTGGTGACGTGGAACGTCCAGGCGATCTCGCTGCGCCAGCAGATCGTACCGAAGGAACTGCTCGGCCGAGTCAACAGCTGCTACCTGATGCTCACCCGGATCGGCATGCTGATCGGCGCGGGCCTCAGCGGCTGGATCGGCTCCGCCGTCAACGTCCGCACCCCGCTGGTGATCAGCGGCATCCTGCTCCTCGCCGCGCTGTTCGCCCTTCCCCGGATGGGCAACCTGGAGCCCGCTCCGGCCCCCGCCGCCGAGGAGCGGCCCGCCGAGGAGCCCGCGGAGCAGACGGCGGACTGACCGGCGACCGCGGTCGGCTCCCCCTGCGGGGGGAGTCGGCTCCTCCCCCCGGTCGAGGCGCGCCTCCCGGTCCGACTGGGACCGTGGGGGCGCAGCACCCGCCGGACCGGAGAGCCCCGCATGACCGTCGCCCACGCACCTGACGCCCACCCGCCTGACACCCGCAACCGCCTGCGCGCCGCCTGGGCCGCCGCCCACACGCCCGTCCCCGGCGTCCCCCGCTGGGCCCGGATCGCCGCCCGGGCGGTGCCCTTCACCGTCCTGCCGTCCAGTGCCTGGCGGATCGTCACCTGCACCTTCCACGTCCCGCTGGACGGCGGCGCCGTCCAGACCTCCGGCAACCTGCCCTGGTGGTTCCCGCTGGAGCTGTACGTCATCGTGCTGTCGGTCGTCTCCGAGCTGCTGGCCTTCACCGCCCTCGGCCTGATCGCCCGCTGGGGCGAGGTCTTCCCCCGCTGGCTCCCGTTCCTGCGCGGCCGCCGCGTGCCGGTGGCGGCGGCCGTCGTTCCGGCGGCCCTGGGTGTCGCCGCCCTCGTGCTCATCACGACCCTCTACACGGTGGTGGTCTCCACCGGCCGCACCCTCCAGGGCCGCCCCCTGCGCGGCATCCCGACGCTCACCGGCGACTGGCACAGCGTCGTCCTGGTCGTCTGCTACGGCCCGCTGCTGCTCTGGGGCCCGCTGCTGGCCGCCGTCACCGTCGCCTACTGGCGGCGGCGCACGTCGGGTGCGTACGCATGCACGCGACCAGGGCCTACGATGGCCGAATGAGCACTGGCACCGATCTGGCAGATGCACACCGCTCGCAGCAGCGGGCCGAGGCGAGGCTCGACGTCGCCGCGTCCGTGCTCGCGCTGCTGGCCGACCGGACCAGGCTCGCGCTGTTGGAGCGGCTCGGGCGGGGCGAGGCGGATGTGACCACGCTGACCGAGGCGACCGGGGCCGCGCGGCCGTCGGTCAGCCAGCACCTGGCGAAGCTGCGGCTGGCCGGGCTGGTCGCGACCCGCAAGGACGGGCGGCGGGTCGTCTACTCGCTGCGACACGGGCACCTGCGCCGGCTCGTGGACGAGGCGCTGAACGTCGCCGACCACCAGATCGGGCACCTGCCGCCGCACGACTAGGACAGGCCCCAAGCCCGGGCCGCCTCCCGTCGGCGGGGGGTTCCAGCTCATCAATAGGTGCACACGTATGCACGTATTAACTATGATGGACACGCCATCCCCCACCGCCGCCCCCGGGACGGGCTCCATGCTGAGCGTGCTGCACAACCGCACCTACCGCCACCTGTTCACCGCCCAGGTCGTCGCCCTGGTCGGCACCGGCCTGGCCACCGTGGCACTGTCGCTGCTGGCGTACAAGATCGCCGGGAACGACGCCTCGGCGGTGCTCGGCACCGCGCTGGCGATCAAGATGGTCGCGTACGTGACCGTCGCACCCGTCGCCGGAGCGCTCGCCGGTCGAATACCCCGGCGGGTCCTGATGGTCGCGATGGACCTCACCCGGGCCGGGGTCGCGCTCACCCTGCCGTTCGTGGACCGGGTCTGGCAGGTCTACGTCCTGATCTTCCTGCTCCAGGCCGCCTCCGCCGCCTTCACCCCGACCTTCCAGGCCACCATCCCGGACGTGTTGCCCGCCGAACGCGACTACACCCGGGCCCTGTCGATGTCCCGGCTCGCCTACGACCTGGAGTCGCTGTTCAGCCCGGCGCTCGCCGCACTGCTCCTCTCGGTGGTCTCGTACAACTGGCTGTTCGCCGGGACGACGGCGGGCTTCCTCGCCTCGGCGGCGCTGGTGGTCTCCGCCGTCCTGCCCAAGCCCGAGCCGGTCGAGCGCCCCGGCGGGATCTACCGCAAGGCCGCCTTCGGCTCCCGGCTGTTCTGGGCCACCCCCCGGCTACGGGCGCTGCTGGCACTGGACCTCGCGGTCGCGGCGGCCGGCGCGATCGTCTTCGTCAACACCGTCAACGTCGTCCGCGACCACTTCCACCGCCCGGCCGGTGCCGTCTCCCTCGCCCTCGGGGCGTACGGCGTCGGCTCGATGCTCGCCGCCCTGCTGCTGCCCCGGCTGCTCGCGAGGGTCAGCGACCGGTCCGTGATGCTGCCCGCCGCCTTCGCCCTGCCGTGCGTGCTCGTCGCCGTCACCGCCATCACCGCCGCCCCGGCCGGGACCGGCACCTGGCTCGCCCTGCTCGCCGCCTGGGCCCTGGTCGGCGCCGGCAGCTCGGCCGTCCTGACCCCAGGCGGCCGGGTCATCCGCCGCTCCGCCGCCGACCCCGACCTGCCGGCCGCCTTCGCCGCGCAGTTCTCCCTCTCCCACAGCTGCTGGCTGCTCACCTACCCCCTGGCCGGCTGGCTCGCGGCGAGCCTCGGCCTGCCCGCCACCGCCGTGGTCCTGGGCGCGGTCGCCCTCGCCGCCGCCGTCACCGCCACCACCCTCTGGCCCGTCCGCGACCCGGACACCCTCAGCCATCTCCACACCGACCTCCCCGCCGGCCACCCCCACCTCGCCGGCGCCCACCCCACCGCCGGCGGCGCCTGGCAGCACGGCCACCACTACGTCATCGACCAGCACCACCCCTCCTGGCCGCGCCCGCACCGCCCCGCCGCCCTCGGCTGAGCGCTCCCTCGACGGCCCGCCGGGCGCGAACCGGGCCATGGGGAGGCCGAATCGCCGGCACAGCACGGAGGAATCCGGCCAGGTTCCCGAGGTGGCCATGCCACACCTTTTGGATCGTTCCAACTCCGGTTAGGGTCGCACCGGCTCCACCGAATCCGGCGCCGCCCGGACATCGCACGGTGCCGTACGGACCTGCCGATTGGACTGGTGTGAAGTGAACCGAAGGCATCACCGACTACTGGACCGTTCGTCGATCGCGGCCCTCCGGAGCCGGCTCGCCGCCGTGGCGGGGGTGGTCGCGCTGGTCGCGGCCGTCCTCACCGGCGCCACCGACGGCACCGCCGACGCAGCGCCCACCCGCGCTTCCGCATCCGCTCCCTCCGTCGCCGCAGCGGGGGCCGGGTGGATCTGCAGGGGGGCACCCGTCACCCCGGGCTACGTCCTCACCAACCACACGAACAACGGCTGCAACGGGGCCGGCATGTGGTTCCAGCAGCCCGTGCGGAACGGCATCTGGACCTGCGCCACCTCACCGATCCCCGCCGGGTACGTGCTCTCCGGCCACACGCCCAACGGCTGCGACGGTTACGACTCCTGGTTCATGCGGCTGCCCCAGGACGGCCTGTGGACCTGCGGCACCTCGCCGATCCCGCCCGGCTATGTGCTCACCGCCCACGCCGGCAACGGCTACGGCTGCGCCAACATCGACGCCTGGTTCATGCAGCTGGCCAGGGACGGGATCTGGACCTGTGCGGGCTCGCCGATCCCGCCCGGCTACATCAACACCAACCACCAGGTCTCCGGCTGCGGCGGCATCGGCTCCTGGTTCCAGCAGGTGGCCAGGCCCTATCTGTGGATCTGCCCGTACACGCCCGTTCCGGCCGGCTACCACACCACCACCTTCAACGGCGCCTACTGCGGCGGCCTGGGATCCTGGCTCCTGGTGCGCAACTGATCCCGGCCGCGGCGCGCGGCACCTGCGGGGTATCCGAGGCGCCCGGCGGATAATGGCCGGTGCCGCAGGCCGACTGCGCCCACGGCACCGATCGACTGAGAGGCAGAGGGCGGATGACCCTGGAGGAAGGCCTGCGCGTCAGGCTGGCGGAGGACCTCGGGATCGGTGAGGCCGTCGCCGGGGAAACCGGGGCGACCGTCGGGCTCCTCTCGCTGGGAGCCGGGATCGAGGGCACCGTCGAGCGCGTGGACGGGGAACTCCCGGAGAGCGAGGAGGTCCGCGAGTACCAGCGACTCAAAGCGCTGTTCGAGGACTACGGGCACACCATGCCGGAGGCGAGCCGGGAGCGGCTGGAGGAGCAGATCGCCGCGCTGGAACCGGAGTGGGCCGCGCACCGGGAGCGGGGCAGCCGGATGACCGTCCGGGTCCGGCTGGACAACGGCTTCGTCCTCGACGGGGCGCACCAGGACATCCTCACGCCGCTTTGACATCCTCCCCCGGCTGAAGGACTCCGTTGGGAAATTCGTAAACCGGGCTGGGTGATCAGGCTGCCAGGTCGAGTGCGGCGAGGTGTGAGGTGCGGGTCTTGCCGAGGGGTGTGT